>NZ_JBKYAR010000030.1:12879-20038 GCF_047023275.1 Faecalibacillus sp.
AGTCAATGTCATTAAGTTAAGACTTTTTTAAGAGAATTTCTATATTTTATAAAATATGGGGGTTCTTTTTTTTATCTATTGACATGACTTTGATTTTGTGCGGCTTATAATGAATATTCTTTATATTCATTATAAGCCCTTTTTAGTAGGTGTATTTTTCAAAGGAGGATATTATCTATGTCAAATAAAAATACTAAAATTGCCTACTATTCCCCAAAGTGGATTTCTCGTCGCTTGGATGATGTTATCGATTCTACTGTAGAGTCTATTGGATGTTTTTGTGTTGATCCGGTTTCTAATTTTACCAGAAGCCGTATTCTTACTCCCAAGACACTTATTAAATTTATTTTAGGTTTGCAGGCTCACTCTTTGCCAAGTGAAGTTTCTGATTATTTTACTTCTTCAGATACTGATATCCCATCAGTATCTGCTGTTTCACAACGCCGTGACCTGTTGTACCCTGAAATTTTTAAATCTATCAACAGAAGATTTCTTTCTTCCATTGATAATCTGTCCACATTGAATGGTTACTATATTCTTGCACAGGATGGTTCCGATATCAATCTGCCCTTTTTACAGGATGATACTCAAATCTCTTATGGTCAGGATTCTATTGTTTGTCAATATCATCTGAATGCCTTGTATGACTGTATCAATCATGTATTTTGGGAATCAAGAATTGATCTGCCAACCAAAAAAAGTGAAGTAAGCGCACTGATTGATTTTATCAATCACCGTAATTATCCTGAAAATTCAATTATTACAGCTGATAGAAACTATGAAAGTTACAATCTCATGGCTCATTGTATTGAAAGTAATCAAAAATTTGTATTCAGAGTTAAGGATATCGATACGAAAAAAGGAATTTTGACATCTCTATCCCTACCCGATGAAATATTTGATATTACTGTTACTCGTACGCTTACAAATGTACAAACAAATGAAGTCAAGAAAAATGAAAACAATCAATTTGTATTTGTTCCTTCAACTTCTGTTTTTGATTATCTCGATGCCTGTAATCGTTTCTATGATCTTAGTTTTAGAATCATAAGATTTAAAATAGCTGGTGATAAATATGAAACATTGGTTACCAATCTTGATGAAAATGAATTCAAATTAAGTGATTTCAAAGATCTTTACCATCTTAGATGGAATGAAGAAACGGCATTCTATTATCTCAAATACGCAGTTGGCATGCTTTATTTCCATTGTAAAAAAAGGCAGCATATACAGCAGGAAATATACGCATCAATTTTATTTTATAACTATGCAAATTTGATCATTCAAAATATAAAAAAGAAGATGGAGATTAAAAAGACAAAGTACATATACAACATCAATGTAAGATCAGCATTGACCAACATAAGAAACTATTTTCGTAATCAAATAAAAGAATCCATCCTGATCAGAAACATAAAAAAATATCTGACCCCATCAAGGCCAGATAGAAACGTTCAACGTTCTATAAAACGACAATCACCAAGAGCGTTAAATAATAGAACAAGTTGACAGAGTTATTCTAACATAATTTTTTCTAGATATCACAAATTTTTTTGAGCCTAGACACTGGTTCTTTTAAAGTGCGTCAAAAATAAGATAATAAACCAAATTATTTAGGATAAAACAAAAAGAACAGAACATAGAAATATGTCTGTCCTTAACTTAACATAAATAGAACTGTCTTTTGTACAATGCCACCTTAACTTAATGACATTGACTTATCAGTCCTTATCATTTTTATCTTATCCAAAGAATCCGTCTGGTTGAATTGAGAAGTATAATACTTTACCTTCTGGAGTTCCTTTAAATACTCCTTTACAATGACCTGCTGCTTCTTCAGGTGATAATTCAGTTTCACATTCAAATTCAGCTTTGATTCCTACTTTTTTAATATATTTACATGATACTTTATCATCTGAATATCCATCAAAGAAATCAATAATTTTTTGAACTTGTCCTGTTTGCATTAATAATTTACATTTTGCCATTTTAAAAAACCTCCATTTACATGTCAGTATTATACAATGAATTTTTAAAAAAAGAAACCCTTTTCATTAAAAATTAACGTAATTCTATTACAAGTCTTAAGGCAGTAATCCTTTTATCATCGACCATTAAATCATGAAAAGAAGGAATACAGATAAGCTCTTTTCCTGTAGGTATAATATATCCTCTAGCAATCGCAATTGATTTAATTGCTTGATTAAGAGCTGCTGCACCAATTGTTTGAATCATCAGTTTATCTTGTTCCCTCATTAATGATGCTATTGCTCCTGCAACATGATTAGGAACAGAAGTTGAAGATACTTTAATCATTTCCATATTTTTGCCTCCTACTTCACTATATGAATCAAAATTAAAAAAATAACAAAAAAAAGCATCCTAAGATGCTTGATAAGGATGATCATCATTGATCAAAACTCTTTCAATAGAAATAGGTTGATGTTTATCATTAAATTCAATAACAACACCTGCAAACTGTCCTGAATTTTCAGAAATTAAAAATTTAGAACTTAAACCTCTCATACGTGTAATAACACTATCTAAATCACACCCTAAAGAACTTAAATAAGGGCCTGTCATTCCTGCATCAGAAATAAATGCTACTTGTCCATCAATGATTCTTTCATCTGCTGTTTGTACATGTGTATGTGTTCCTAAAACAGCTTGTACTTTATCTTTACAATAATAAGCTAAACCTATTTTTTCACTTGTTGCTTCTGCATGAATATCAATAATATGAATATCTTGTTCAAGATTTAAATAATCATCGATTTGATCAAAAGGATTAGAATAACGGTTATCCATAAAAACACATCCTAAAGCATTAGTAACTCTAATCTTTGTTCCTTTAACATTAAATACTCTTGAATGAACACCTGGTAAAATACTTGGTTGATTAAAAGGAACAACTAAACGATCAGCTTCATCAATAAAATCAAAAAGTTCTCTTTTATCAAAAGTATGATTTCCCATTGTCATACAATCAACACCTTCAAAAGTAAAGAAATCATAATGTTTTCTATTTAATCCTTTACCATGTGTAGCATTTTCAACATTAGCAATTACAAAATCAATTTGGTAATCTTTTCTAACACGATAAAGATAATCTTCTATCATTTGTCGTCCTACATTTCCAACGACATCTCCTATAAATAAAACTTTCATTTTCTATCCTCATTTCATAAAGGTATTTTAACATATATAAAAAAAAAGGGAATTGATTTCCCTTTTATTTTGCAATTTCGCTTGCACGAATTTCTCTTATAACAGTGACTTTAATATGTCCTGGATAAGTTAACTCTTCTTCAATCTTTGTCTTAATATCACGTGCAATCTTATGACTTGCTAGATCGTCCACTTTATCAGGTTTAACCACGATACGAATTTCACGACCAGCTTGAATTGCATAAACACGATCAACACCATCAAAACTTTTAGCCATTTCTTCAAGTTTTTCAAGTCTTTGAATATAATTTTCAATTGTTTCACTACGACTTCCTGGTCTAGCAGCTGATAATGTATCAGCAGCAGCCACTAAAATAGAAATAACACTTGTTGCTGGCACATCTCCATGATGTGAAGCAATTGCATTAATAACTGTAGGATGTTCTCCATGTTTTTTCGCAAATTTAGCACCTAATTCAACATGGCTTCCTTCCATTTCATGATCCATTGCTTTACCAATATCATGTAATAAACCAGCACGTTTAGCCAATTGTTGATTTAATCCTAATTCAGCAGCCATAATTCCTGCTAAATGAGCAACTTCTAATGAATGTTGAAGTGCATTTTGACCATAACTTGTACGATATTTTAATTTACCAATTTGTTTAACAATTTCTTTATCAATACGAGAAATTCCTAATTCAAAGATCGCATTTTCACCTGTTTTACGAATAACTTCATCTAATTCTTTTCTTGTTTTATCAACAACTTCTTCAATTCTTCCTGGTTGAATACGACCATCTCTAATTAAAGTTTCTAATGATAAACGTGCAATTTCTCTTCTTACTGGATCAAAGCAAGAAATTGTAATTGCTTCTGGTGTATCATCAATAATTAAATCAGCACCTGTTGCTTGTTCGATTGCTTTAATATTACGACCTTCACGTCCAATAATACGCCCTTTCATTTCTTCACTTGGAAGATCTACAACAGTTACTGTTCTTTCAGTAACTTCTTCTTGAGCATAACGATTAATCGCATTAGCGATAATATCTCTCGACATATCAGCAGCTTTACTTTTTGCTTCTTCTTCTTGTTCTTTTATGTAAGCAGACATTTCTAAAGAAATTTGTTGTTCAACTTGTTTGAACAATTCTTCTTTAGCTTCTCTTGCTGACATTGCTGCAACTTTTTCTAATTCGACAACTTTTGAATCAATTTTATTTTTTAATTCAGCCTCTAATTTATCTATTCCAGCTTCTTTAATATCCAATTGTTTAACTCTTTGTTCAAGAACGTCTTCTTTACCTTGAACAGCTATATCTCTTCGTTCAATTCCTTTTTCACGTTCTGAAAGTCTATTTTCAAGTTCAGTAATTTCTTGTTTTTGTTCTTTAATTTCTTTTTCTGCTTCTAATTTTAATTCATAAGCTTGCGTTTTAGCATCTAAGATAGCTTCTTTAACAAGATTATCTGCTTTACTAGTTGCATCATCGATAATCTTTTGAGCACTTACATTAGCTTTTGAAATATTTAGTTTGGCATACACAAAATAAATAAGAATTCCAACAACGATAGCTAGAACATAGGATAAAATAGTGGCGATACTTATATTTGGCATAACTCACCCTCCATTTTTCTATGCACATTCTTTTAAACGATTAATTATTTTCAAATAGATAAATATCTACTTTACAAACTCCCGTCGTTTAGCGGTTGTTTAAAATATTAAAATAAATGTTTACATAGCGCTTCTTTTTTCGCTTACTATGTATACTAAATGTGTTTTTGCGCACAAGTATATTATATGTCAAATTCATTATTTTGACAATATCAACATCTCTTTAGCTTAACAGATAACAAAAAAAAGAGGAATTTTATAATTCCCCTTCCTCGGGTTTTTGACAGTTATGTAACTTCCATACGAATATAGATATGCTCAAAGCGCTTATTCCATATAGGTTTTTTGAGTTTTTTTACTGTCAAATTTTATCATTTTAAATGTTGTATGGTGTTGTATATGGTGGTATAATGTCTCTAGGAGATGATTTTCATGAAGCTTTACTATGACAGACGTTCTAAAAATCCAACTTATTTTATTCAACAGGGTATCAGAAACGGCAAGAAAACGACTACCCGCAACATTAAAACTATTGGAAAACACAATGACCTTCTTAAAATTACTGACGATCCTCTTGAATATGCAAAACAGGAAGTCGCTAAATTCAATGAAGAATATAAAGCCAATAAAATTTCTATAGATGTCAATATCGATTTTTCTAAAAAGCTTCCTTCTTCAATGGATACTGTTGCCCATTCAAAAAATATCAATATTGGCTATTTCTTTATCCAGTCTATCTATCATGATTTGAAGATCAAAGATTTTCTGAACAATATTGTTTCGCAAACCAGGGTCGATTATGATGCTGATCTCATAAACAGATTTCTTACCATCTCTCGAATACTTGATCCTCGTTCGAAACTGGGAATCTATGATCATCTTCATATATATTATGAACAGCCGCACTATCTCTATGAATCTTCTCTTAGATTCCTATCGCTTTTGGCCAAACACTTTGATGAATACATTTCCCATTTGTATGAGGCAAGCAATAACATCATTCCAAGAGATACATCTGTATGTTATTTTGACTGTACAAACTATTATTTTGAAATTGAAACTGCAGATGAGGATTATATCGATGAAGTTACTGGTGAAATCTTTTACATGTTGAGAAAGTACGGGATTTCCAAACAGCATCAGCCAACTCCAATCGTTCAAATGGGACTGTTCATTGATGCACAGGGAATTCCTTTATCAATGTGTATCAATCCAGGAAATCAAAACGAACAGTTGTGTGCCACTTCAACCGAAGAGAAAATGATAAGATCTTTCAAAGATAAAAAACTTATCTATTGCGCTGATGCAGGACTTGGTTCCTATGATATTAGAAAGTTCAATTCTTTTGGAAGCAGAGCCTTTATAGTCACACAGTCCATAAAGAAACTGTCGAAACCTTTACAGGAAGCAGTATTTAATGATTGTGACTATAAGCTTTTATCCAACGACTTGCCTATGACACTAAAGGAAATGCACGAATTTGATAAAAATGATGAAGACAATCTCCATCTATACAATGATATCCTGTATAAAGTGATCAGTGCAGATAAGGCTGTTGATTTAGGACTTACAGAAGAATATGTGACTTCTACAGGAAAAACAGGAACAAAAAAAGTCAAAGGTGAACTGAAACAATATGTCATCATTACTTTTTCCAGAAAAGCGATGGAATATCAAAGGCATATTCGCAACAGTCAAATAGAACGTGCTCAAAGACTTATAAAAAATAATAAGGTCGAAGATTTAAAAAAGAATCAAAACGATCCAAAAAGATTCATTAAAAAAGTAAAAAATGAAAAGAATAAATATTATATTGATGAAGAGATGATAAAAAAAGAAGAGATGTATGATGGTTTCTATGCCATCGCTACAAATCTGGATGCAGAAAACGAAGCAAAAAAAATAATTGAGATCAATTCGCAGAGATATAGGATAGAAGATTGTTTTAGAGTTTTAAAAACAAATTTCAAAGCAAGACCTATAAATCATCGAAAAAATGATCGTATCATAGCACATTTTATGACATGTTATACGGCATTGCTCATTCAAAGGATAATGGAAGTAAAATTAAATCAAAAAGGCAGACATTTTACTACCGGAGAAATCATTGAAAACTTAAAAAATATGAATGTGGTCAATAATCATGATCTGTACTATCAGGCAACTTATACAGGAAGTACACTATGTGATGCTTTGAATGAAACATTTGGATTAGAATTGGACAAGGAATATTATCAGCCCAAAGAACTAAATAAAAAAATCAAAAAAATATCAAATTAGATATTCCATACAACATTTTAAAAAGAGTGAAAATCCACTGATACCAATGGGTTCCACTCTTTTTTCCTATTTAACTGTCAAAGACGGGAT
>NZ_JBKYAR010000030.1:20048-30643 GCF_047023275.1 Faecalibacillus sp.
CACTGATACCAATGGGTTCCACTCTTTTTTCCTATTTAACTGTCAAAGACGGGATTATATGTCAAATTCATTATTTTGACAATATCAACATCTCTTTAGCTTAACAGATAACAAAAAAAAGAGGAATTTTATAATTCCCCTTCCTCTACTGGCATCAATGAAGCTTTAATAGCCTCTGTAATTTCATTCATAATTTCAGGATGTTCAACAAGATAACGTTTTGCATTTTCACGCCCTTGTCCAATCTTTTCTCCTTTATATGCATACCAAGCACCAGATTTATCAACAATATCTTTTTCAACAGCTAAGTCTAAAACTTCACCATCTCTTGAAATACCTTTTCCATAAATAATATCAACTTGTGTTGACTTAAATGGTGGTGCAACTTTATTTTTAACAACTTTAATATTCACTTTGTTTCCAACAATTTCTGTACCATTTTTAATTGCTTCACTTCTTCTAATTTCAATACGAACAGAAGAATAGAATTTTAAAGCACGTCCACCTGTTGTTGTTTCAGGATTTCCAAACATAACCCCAATTTTTTCACGTAATTGGTTAATGAATATGATCGTACAATCTGTTTTATTCATTACACCTGATAATTTACGTAAAGCTTTAGACATCAATCTAGCTTGTAATCCCATTTGTTGATCTGCCATTTCACCATCTAATTCTACTTGAGGAACAAGAGCAGCTACTGAGTCTACAACAACTAAATCGATAGCACCTGAACGCACAAGTGTTTCAGCAATTTCTAAACCTTGTTCACCACTATCAGGTTGTGAAAGAATCAATTCGTCAATATTAACTCCTAAATTTTTAGCATAAACAGGATCTATTGCATGTTCGGCATCAATAAAGGCAGCTGTTCCACCTTGTTTTTGAACTTCAGCAATCGCATGTAATGTAAGTGTTGTTTTCCCACTTGATTCAGGTCCATAAATTTCAATAATTCTTCCTTTAGGATATCCACCTATTCCTAAAGCCATATCAAGAGTTAAAGAACCTGTTGGAATAACAGCAACATCAACAGCAGCACGATCTCCAAGTTTCATAACAGAACCTTTTCCAAATTGTTTTTCAATTTGTTTGATTGCATCATTCAATGCTTGTTCTTTTTTTGCATCTTTTGCTTCTACTACTTTTTTTCCAGCCATAAATAATACCTCCTATTCCTATATATGCTTTATTTTTCATTTTTTCTTTTATTTTTGTGAAATTTTTTCAATTATTTTTTTACAAGCAAACTCAATTGCCTTTAAAGCAATCTCTTTTCTACTTCCATCTAAATTCAACTTATAAACCACAACATCCTTATAAGCTATACCAATATAAACTTCTCCTACTGGTTTACCTTCCATCGCATCTGGTCCAGCATTTCCAGTAAAAGAAACACATAAATCCGTATCTAAAATACTCTTTCCATTAACACACATAAGAGTTGCAATTTCTTTAGAAACAACCCCATATTTTTCAATCAATTGATGATCAATTCCTAATAGTCTTTCTTTAGTTCCACTTTGATAAGTGACCAAAGAACCCTTATAAACCTTAGAAATGCCAGGAATATTTCCTAGCATTGTCGCAAAATTTCCTACTGTAAAACTTTCAACAGTTCCAATAGAAATATTATTTTTTATTAATAATTCAGCAAGTTCTTCCATTACATTGACTCCGTTAACATATCTTTACTATCCATAAAATAATCAATACCACTAATCACTGAAATTACACAGGCAATCCATACACTGATTTGTCCAATTGGTAAATGAATAATTGAAAAAGGAAAATCACCTAATAATAGGAAAATAACACTAATCATTTGCGTTACTGTTTTTAACTTTCCTAAATATTTAGCCGCAATAACAACTTGTTTATTAGCTGCTACTAAACGAATAGCATCAACAATCGTATCTCTAGAAATCATAATGATTGGAATAATAATCGAAATTGTTCCATCACTTGCAAGTAATAGAAAGATTGTATTAATTAATAATTTATCAGCAATTGGATCAGCAAACTTTCCAAAAGTTGTAATCAATTTAGATTTTCTAGCAATTTGTCCATCAAAATAATCTGTTAATGAAGCAATTGCGAAAATGATAAAAATGATAATATTGACAAGTGAAATATCAGCATTTAAAACATGATACATTGGTACGTTGATTCCAAATGAAGCATAAGGAAACATGTAAATAAGAATAAGAATTGGAACAAGGATAATTCTCGTAATTGTTAATTTATTAGGTAAATTCATTATTTAACCATCGTTAATTTAAATGTTCTAACTCGACCGTTAGATCTTGTTCCATAATGATCATTTTCTTCTAATGGAATTTTTTGATCATTAATATAATAACGATGTCCTAAGTTCCAACTATATGAAAATTCCAAATATTGGAAATCATTTACATTAAATTCTAACTCAACGCTTTCACATGCAGAATCATCTTTTAAAGCATCTGATGCTGAAATATTTCCTAAATTACTACTATAAACACCTTTTTTGAAAGTATCTGTTTGATAACTGTTTGGATCTCCATTAACATGTAAATCAACAGTTGTTGCAAAAGTAAAGTCTACTTTTAATTTGAATGTTTCTTGATCATAACCATCTGGTAATTTAAAACTATAATCACCATCGGCATTTTTAGTAAAGGTAATTTCAGTAGATGTTTCTTCTTTTTTAGTTGTATCAGATTTTGTTGATTTCTTTTTCGTTTCTGTTGTTTTTTTCTTTAAAGTTTCACTTGTTTCTGTCTTAGATGTATTACTATTTTTAAATGATGAATCACTTGATTTTGTAAAGACAACTGAATAGCCAAGTACAATAATAATAGCAATGACAATAATAATGACAATTGCATATTTAACATATCTTAAAATATAATGATCTTCATATACACCTTTTCTTGGCTTTGGTTTTTTAGTAGGTTGTATATTTTTTACTTTATCTACAAAAGTAGCAGATCCTACATCTTCTTTTTTATTTTTTAAATCTTGTAAATCAGCCTTTTTTATTTCTCTTGTAATTGCATAATAATCATCAGCAATCGTCTCATCTATTTCTAAGTATCTCGCTATTTTTTTAAGATACATTTTTACGTAAAGCTCGTCTCCAACGAATCGTTCAAAAGCCCCATCTTCAATATCTTTGATAATCTTGACAGATAGTAAAGTTGCTTCTGCGACTTCCTCTATTGTAACGCCTTTGGCAATGCGGGCTGCTTTTATCTTTTCACTTATTTTGTCCATAAAGACATCCTCCTTTACACTTAGGCATAATTAAACAAATAAATTATAGCACAAATGTTTTATTTGACAAATACAAAAGCTCATTTTATTTCTAATATATTATATACATAAAAAATGTCTTTTTTATGTCCAAAAATAAAAAAGCTTAAAAAAGCTTTTTATAACGTAATAATTCCAAATGTTGATAAAATATAACTTAATAAAATAATTAATAATGTTGGTATACAAATATATTTCATCACAAAATTATAGACTTTTTCTCTTTTAAAAGCAGATGAAATTTTAATTTCATCTGAGACTGTCTTTAATTTAGTCACAAAAATAATTAATAAAACTGTACATAATGCTGAAATTGGCATCATACATGAATTTGTTACAAAATCAAAGAAATCTAATAAAGTCATTCCTAATGGTTGAATCCATCCTAAAACACCATAACCAAGTGAAATAGGAATTCCTAGAACAAGCATTTCAATAAGCATTGTACAAGCAGCTTTTTTTCTAGAAATATGGAATTGTTCCATTAAAGTTGCTGCTGAACATTCCATCAATGAAATAGCTGATGTTAAAGCAGCAAATAAAACAAGTAAAAAGAATACACCACCAATAAATCCACCTAATTGAAGTGAATTAAATACTTTTGGCATTGTAATAAACATTAAAGACGCTCCAGCATTTAAACTATCTTTTCCTGAAAATGTAAAGACTGCAGGAATAATCATTAACCCCGCTAAAAAAGCAATCAACGTATCCATAATTTCTACTTGAGAAATTGCCTTTTCCATATCAACATCTTTTTTCATATAAGAACCATAAGTAAATAAAATTCCCATTCCAATCGATAAAGAATAGAACATTTGCCCCATCGCAGCAATAACTGTCATAATACTAAATCTAGAAAAATCAGGAATGATATAATATTTTAAGCCTTCAATAGCTCCTGGTGTCATTAAACCATAAATTGAAATAAAAATAGCTATCACTACTAAAATAGGCATCAAGATCTTACTTACTTTTTCAATTCCTTTTTCTACACCTTTAATAACCACAATAAAAGTTAACACTGCAAAAACAACTAACCAAAAAGCTGGACTAATTGGATTAGCAATAAAATTTGAAAAATAGGTATCTTGTGTCAAGATTTGACTTGATCCTCTTAAATATTCAAATAAGTATTTACATACCCAACCACCAACAACACAGTAATAAGGAACAATCAACATTGGAATAATTGAATTCAACCAACCACCAATCTTTAATTTTTTCGCTCCTAAGATTTTATATGCTTTGATTGGATTGTTCCCTGTTTTTCTTCCTAAAGCCGTTTCGCTTACAAGCAAAGCAAAGCCAACTGTTAAAGCTAAAATAATGTAGGTAAATAAAAAAGTACCTCCACCATATTTAGCAGCAAGATATGGAAAACGCCAAATGTTTCCCAATCCAACAGCTGAACCAGCAACCGCCATAACATATCCTAAACGACCTGAAAAGCTTGATTTTTTATTTGTTTCCATCGAATTTCCCCTTTTTAACATGCAAAAAGAATTATATAAAAACCTCGCAAAAAGTCAACTTTATTGTGAAATTAATAACAAATTTCTGTTTTTTTACATTTTAAAACAAAAAAACAGCCCTCATCGAGGACTGTCTATTTGATTATTATAATAATGATTTATATAATTCTTTAATTTCTTCTACGCTTGTATCTCTTGGGTTACCTGGGCAGCAAGCATCAGCTAAAGCAGATTCACTTAAGAATTGTAAATCTTCTTCTTTAACGATTTCTTTTAAGTCAGCTGGGATACCAACATCTTTAGATAATTGTTTAACTGCATCTACAGCTGCTTTACGATATTCTTCTTGAGACATACCTGTAGTATCTACACCCATTGCTTCTGCGATATCTTTATATTTTTCACCAGTATATGGAGCATTATATTCCATAACTGTTGGTAAGATAATAGCATTAGCAACACCATGAGGTGTATCATATAAAGCTCCAAGTGGGTGAGCCATTGAGTGAACTAATCCTAAACCTACGTTAGAGAATCCCATACCTGCAACATATTGACCTAAAGCCATACCTTCTCTACCTTCAGGAGTATTTTCTACTGCACCTTTTAATGATTTAGAAATAATTTCGATAGCTTTGATATGGAACATATCTGACATTTCCCAAGCACCTTTAGTAATATAACCTTCGATTGCATGAGTTAAAGCATCCATACCTGTAGCAGCAGTTAATCCTTTAGGCATTGATGACATCATATCTGGGTCAACGAATGCTACAACTGGAATATCATGTACGTCTACACATACCATTTTACGATCTTTTTCAACATCTGTAATAACATAGTTGATTGTTACTTCAGCAGCAGTACCAGCTGTTGTAGGAACTGCAAAGATTGGTGTACAAGGATTTTTAGTTGGTGCAACACCTTCTAGACTTCTTACATCAGCAAATTCAGGGTTTTTATCAATAATACCAACTGCTTTTGCTGTATCCATTGATGAACCACCACCAATAGCGATCATATAATCAGCTCCAGCATCATGTAATGCTTTAACACCTTGTTGAACGTTTTCAATTGTTGGGTTAGGTTTAATATTAGAATATAATTCATAAGCTAATCCAGCTTTATCTAATAAATCAGTAACTTTTGCTGTTACTCCAAATTTTACTAAGTCTGGATCTGAACATACTAAAGCTTTTTTGAATCCTCTTGCTTTTGCTTCTTCAGGAATAGATTCAATTGCTCCTTTTCCATGATAACTTGTTTCATTTAATACAAATCTGTTTGCCATAATTAAATCTCCTCTTTTCTAACTACACATATTTTAGTATCATGTGAAAATAAAAACAAGTTACACATAAGTCTATGTGTAACATTTCACAAGTTTTATTTGAATTTCTTTGTAGTTTAATTAATTTTTATTGAATCATTCTTTATCATGGAAATAATCTCACCAGTATTACACGTTATATTTCCTTTACATTGATGAATGTCTTCATTTATTTTCTTTTCTTGTTCAATTGCAATATCAACATATCTTGCTAATTCACCAATTTTAGAATTTATTCCTGTCTTTTTTAATAATAAATGATAAATATATCTTTGATTCCCTATCTTTTCATTTTTTATAATTTCTTCGATATGCGGTTGAATATCTTCTTGAAAAGAATTTTTATAATGCAATAATAAAACCTAACTTTAGAAGTTCAAGACAAAAAAATGGTGCTAACTTCTAAAGACGGGTTTATTTCTTTATGTATTTTAAGAAAACGTCAAATGCTTATAGATTTGGGGTTTGTTATTTTAAATATTATTAGAAGTTTTTTACTATTTGATTTTTTTTCAAGAAATATCAATAAAGAATTAACGTAGATTATCAATAACAGAGATAATAAAAAAAGAAAGGATTATTACTCAATATTGCATTGAACACATAGACATTAAATGATATAATTTGTCTATAATAATATAGGAGGAATTTTTATGTCAAACCTACGAGAAACAATTAGACCATCCGCAGATTTAAGAAATCATTATAATGAAATTTCTAAACAATGTAGAGAAGAAAAAGAAGCGGTAATCATTACTGTACATGGTAAGGGAGATACTGTATCTCTTTCTTTTGAAGAATATCAAAATATGAAGGCTCATATTGAATTATTAGAAACACTTGTTGAAGCTGAAGATGATGTAAAAAATGGACGAGTTGCTCCTATAAATGAAACATTTGATGATTTAAGAATGATATTAAAAGGTAAGTAATATGAAATATAATATTATTCGAACAGATAAGGCAGATGAAGGAATCAGACATACCGTTTTGTATTTAGCGAATCATTTTGGCAATGAATTTGCTTTAGAAAAGTTAGATTATATTGAAAACACTATCTCACTTTTAGAAGATGATCCCTATATTAGAACTTTGCCTAGATATGCAGTGTTAAAAAGACAAGGTTACAGAGTTCTAATATTAGAAAAGAATTTAGCATTCTATAAAGTTAATGAAGAAAAAAAAGAAGTTGTTATTTATGTGTTTGTTGATCAAAGGCAAGATTATTTGAATATCATTAGAGGTTTATAAAGCAAAAATGGTTTTTATATTCTAATTGTGTTGATAAAAATGAATATTGAGATGTAAATGATGAGTTAGAAGATATGGTGTTAAACCGCAAACTGAATACATCTAAAAATAAAAAGCAGATGGAACATTATGCATCATGAACTGCAAAATCTCCATCTGTTTTTTATTTTGTATTTATAGGACTATTTAATTATGAAAATTACGAAATGAAAAAGAAACAGCCTGTTAAAGTATCCTATCCCTCTAACACTGTTCCTTTTCAATCGTCAGTTGATACTGATGATACAAGATTTTTCACTGATTATCAAGTATACCTTTGCTTCACAGAATTACAGTTTTTTTGATCAGATTGAAAAGATTGAATCCTACTGTCTTAATTATGTCAGTCTTTCTTCGGTTCATACACACAATGACATATCATGCAGATCATCCAATCTTGTCTATTTTAAAAGCTATACCCGCCATTATATTTATTTTCGTGATACTGTTCATGACGATATGATCACGAATAAGTGTATTGTTGGTGTTGAATAATCACAGGATTTGTCACATCTAAAGTCACTTTTAATTTTATCATACATAATCATTAACTTTTCTATATTCAACTTCTTTCATAAATATTTAATACATAATTTTTCTAATAATTCCCCTAAATAATACAAAGAAACATATCCTGTATTAATCGATTTTTCTACTCCATACTTATAAAAAATATCTACTTTCTTTTCTATTTCTGGATTATTATCTTGACTTATATAAATAACTTTAGCACCTTTTTTTAAAGCTATTTCTAAAGCATCCTGATAATGAAAAAAGCCATCACAAACATTAACGATCACCACAACAGAATGTTCATTAAAAAAATAATTTCTTACTTTTTTAGTTTCATTCATTTTAAATAAATAAGCACATTTTCCTTGAGTCAATAACTGTATTTGTAATAAAAGAAACTCATCTAAATCATGTTCATCTCCTAAAAAAGTAATATCTTCACTTTCTTTAAAAAGCTGTATGATCTGTAATAATTTATTTAAATCTAATTGTTGTTTAGTCGCTAATAAATTATCCATACATTGTTTAAAAAGATAATCACTGATTTCTTGATCATTTTTTAAAAGAATGTTTTGTGATAAAAATACTTTTAAATTGTATCCTAATAAAGTTGTTTGTGTTGATAAAAGACTTCTAAATTGTTGATAGTTTTCAAAACCATATTTTTTAATAAATCGTGAAAGGCTAGCTTTAGAGACATTGGCTTCTAAAGAGAGTTGGTTACTTGAAGGAAAGGTTTCTTTTCCAATATATTTAAAAACACATTGAATAATATTATAGTCATTGCTATTCATGGCTTCTGTATTGCATCTTTGGATAAATTCTAGAAACTTATTTAATATATTGTGGTTCATCTTTTTAGCTCCTTTTTATTATTTTATACCAAAATAAAGAAAAGAGCAATGAAACACTGCTCTATCTTATAAAGGCTTTCTTTTTAAAGAATCCAAAGCTTAAAAGACATAATAATAAATACCATTGACCATAACTGTCATCTCCAGTTTTAACAGCTTGACTTGTTTCATTTTTAACCATTACTTTTTCAATAACTTCAAAAGTACCACTAGTCTTACCATTCGTTGCTTGAACTGTAATTGTATGTTTACCAAGTGCTAATTTTGATGATGCTAATGTTAAAGTTACAAAATCATTTTCTGTATTAACTGTAGGAGTTACTTCTTGATTATCAATGATACAAGTTTGATATTTAGAAACGGGAATATCTGTTTTAACCGTTAATTGATCTCCTTGGTTTAAAGTATCAACCATTGTTAAATGATACGTTACATATTCTGGATTCCATAAGATTTCACTAGCAAAGCGACTAAATGCTCCTCTCCATGTATTCCAATCATGGGCTCCATTTTGTTTTTCAAAAGTATAATCAATACCATATTTATCTAATTGTGGCATAAAGAAATCAACAACAGAAGCTTTAAAGAATGAATTAATCAAACCAAAATCAACTGTCCCTGCTGAAATATAGATTTTCTTTGTTTTTAACTTACTTACTAATTCATCACTAAAAAGACTATCATCTACTTGAACAGCAGCTGAAATAATTCCAAATGCGCCAAAACTATCAGGCGCTAATTCCATGACTGTACTTGCTGCTACACCACCTGCTGATAAACCTGCATAACTACGATCATTTGGATCTGTAGAAACTTTATAATGACTTTCAATAAATGGAATAACATTATTGACAACATCATCTGCTAAAATTTTATTTGATTCTACATTAAATCCTGTTCCACTAAAATGAGAATTATTTAAAGTAACAACAATTGAATCTGCTAATTTATTTTCTGCTATTAAGTTTTCAACAATTGAACTAGCAGAACCTAATTGACACCATTCAGTTTCATTACCACCATTACCATGAGCTAAATAAATTGTTTTATAATCTTTTCCATTTTCATAACCTGCTGGTAAATAAACACCTATTTGATTTGTTGTTCCATCAAATGCTTGATAGCTTTGGTATTCTTGTTTTCCTGTTTTTTGACTAGGATAAATATATTCTTGTCCTTCTAAAGCATCTTCTTTACTTCCTACATAAAAATAAGACCATGAGGCATCATGTTGATTTAAAGGATTACTTTTTGATGGATTTGCTGGATCTTGAATAACTTCTGAAGACCCATCTTGGTATGTAACATAATATCCATAATAATATTCTGTTGCTGGAAGTGGTAAAGTCACTGAATAAAGCGTATCATCTTTTTCCATATCATATAAAATACAACTTCCATTATATTTTAAATCTATTCTATCTTTATTACCACAACCACCTGTTGGATACATTCCTTCTTGATATTCATAAGCACTATACCAAGTAATTCCTGCATTACTTGCTAGATTATCTTGATATAAATGATCTTCTGATTTTTTAATAAATTGAAAACCACCCTCTAACTGAACATTTTCTACTTCTTTTTCTAAATGAGAAGCATCAAAAACAAATGTAGCCTGATATTTTGCTTCACTTAATCCTGTTGTATTATAATCAACAGTCACACCTTCACTATAAGCATAAATATTCCCCGTAAAAACACTTATAAGTGATAATAAGAGCGCAAAACATACACCTATCTTCATTATTACTTTTTTCATTCTATTCCCTCCTTAAAGCTAGGTAGTGTCAAAAATCTATATTAAATAGCGTAAATACACTACCCTTCAATTTA
>NZ_JBKYAR010000031.1:0-29157 GCF_047023275.1 Faecalibacillus sp.
TTTGATTAGTTTTCCAAGAAATACTTACCAACATTTATCTTGGGTTAGGTTTATTTTAAAATTCAAATTTATATTTTTTATATAATTTTTCTCAATTGCATACATCATACTTAATTTAATAATATTAAGCATATCTTTAACTGTTTTGTAAGATAAACCGCCTTTGCCATCTAATCTACCATTATCAATTTTATAATCTAAAAATTCTTGAATATCTCCATGAGTAATTCTACCTATTCTCTTTCCTTTAAAAAAAGGTTTTATATGACTTTCTATATGATGAAAATATGTTGAATACGTTGATTCTCGAACATATCTTTTTTGATATAGAAACCACTCATCTAATACTTCACTATATTTTTTTCTTTGTAACATTCTTTACCACCCTTTCATTTTTGTTATTCTAAAATAAATAACATGGATCAAATTATAGAAAAATGTTAAAATGGTAAAGAAAAAACATCCTTTAGTTAATTACTAAAGGATCCTTCTTTTTCAATATCAAAACTCGTTTCAATATCACATTGTTCTGGATACAAAACTATATCTTCATTTTTATAAAGATATTTAATTTCATCTAAAGCATCTTCCTTATTTTTAGCTTCAATAACAAATTCTTTAGATAAAGTCTCTCTAATTTTTATTATGTATTTCTTCATATAATCACCATATTGATCATTGATCAAATCAATAAAATAGTCAATATAAGTTTATATTATTATGTTCTGCAAAAATACTATATCTGTTATATTTTCTTTTTTAAATATTCATTTAATTTTTTATCTGTACAATAAATATAACAACCTTTTTGACCTCTTGTCATAAGCGTACGATATGTGTTTTTAATAATTTTATCCGCTAATTCTAAAGCATACGTCTGATTCTTTTTATACATACCTTTTAATCCTTTTATTGATTGATCAGTTTTTGCTCTTTTTGTAAAATCCGTTACAATACCATCTTCGTATCTTAAATCGTCCCCTATAAGTACACCTACATATTCAAACTCTAATCCTTGACATGTATGAATACAACCTGCTTCATTAACTGATTCAGGATCAATAGCCCACGTAGATGATGATCCTAAATTCCATGATATTTCAAAATCATCTATTTTTATGTCATGAATATTTGAATAATTCTTTCCATCTTTAATCCAATCCCAACAATAGCCAGCTACCATACGTGATTTATTATTAATTTTATTTTTTTCGACAATCAAATTAAATACCTCTTGTGGTGTATCACATATACGAATATCATAATTCAAATCAAATTTATCATCTACATTAGAAGTAATTTCTAGTACAGAATCAATCCAAGATAAATAAGAATCACTCCCATTACATCTAAATTGTGAAATAAGTGTATCCTCATACACATCTGCATTAAAATACTGACACCATTTTTTTATTTCATTTGTACTTCCTATATCTTTTGTTGTAACTATTTGATAGTCATCAACAAAAAATATACTTGTTTTTGCAGCTCGAATTATTTCTTTAACTTGATTTTCACCAAGATTTTGAAACATCCCTGATTTAGCATTTAAACGATGTGCTTCATCAACAATTAAACAATCAAAATCATTATTAATAGATTGTGTAAACGAACCCGATCCTTTAAATAAATTGTCAATATATGCTTTTCTATATTTTCCTTCTGTTAATTTTTTTCTATAAACTTCTCTAGGCGCAGCATTTTTTGTAACATACATAACATTTTGATCAATATTTAAAATTGCTACAAGCATATTAATTGCAAGAACCGTTTTACCTGTTCCTGGTCCACCATGAATAATATACACTTGTTTTTTATTTGTATAATTTTTAGCTATTGTTATTGCCTTTTCATAAATAACTTTTTGATCATCTATTAAGACAAATTCTTTGTTTCCTTTTAACATCGATAACAAATTATCTTGTAAAGATTTACTTGGAATGATACGGCCATTTTCAATATGATACAAAACATCAGGATTTCCCTTTTTTATATATTTAGCAATAAATGCCGCTAATTTATCAGTATCTCCTCTTGTAAAAACAGGTGCCATATTAATATAAAATTGATAATTTTCATCTAATAAGTCATCATTATCTCTTAAACGATAATTATGCAAATATGCACATGGCTGTAATTTTATTTTATACTTTCTCACGTCTTCATTATAATCTTCTATCATACTAACATATGACCATGCTTGATAAGAGGGATGTGTAGTTTCTACTAGTCTTCCTTGTAAATAAGTTTTAACAATTGCTTCCTTTGTTTGAACTTTTTCAATTTCTTGCCATTGCTTTAATTCAATAACAACTGCACTTTCTCTTGAAAATTCATCTTCTCCACTAATAATAAAATCAACTCTTTTATTAGAATTTGGTATACGATATTCAATTGCAATCTTACTATTGTCTGGAATTCGTTTATCTTCCATTACTTTATACATATACTGCATTGAGTTCATCCAAGATACATATTCATTACGGGCTGTATTTTTATGTAATACTTCTTTTACTCTTTTTTCTATTTTTTCTTCAATCAAATCTAACCTAACATCATGTAAAAATTCTCGTTTATTTTCTTGATATACAATCATATTAAATAACCACCTATTTACTAAATTAATAAATATTATTTATAATATTACTATATCACAAGATGGTCAACGTTTAAACTTGATATATATTGTGAAATGTCAATATTCATTTTTTATGCATTGCATATTAACAGACACTTAATAGCTGTTGACAATAATATAGAAACATAAAAAGCATTAAAATATAAAACACTCATAGTTATTCTTTTTTTATATTATAATAGTTTATATTTATTTCTTATTTTCTGTACCACTGATAATTACAATCTTTACACATCCATTCACTAGATACCTTCTTTTTTACTCCTTTTGTAAATGGAATAGATGCCCCTCCTGTCATAAGTGCTGCAGCAACCTTTTTCTTAGAAATCACTTTCTTTTTTCTCTTTTTATAATAGATACGATCCATTGGGTTAAATGTATACCAATTATAAATTGCATCATACCCTCCAGGAGCATCATCATAGAGAAAAATATTTGTACTTCCACATTTAGGACAACATTCTATTTTTTTTTGGTTTTGATTTTTTTTTGGTTGTCTTAGGTATTGAAATATTTGAATTTTTAACCATTGATGAATTATCAGGATTACCTAATAAAATTAATGTAAAAAAATATAAAATGACTGTAAAAAACAAAGCAACAGAAATCACAGACATAAAAGAATCCATTTCGTCATTTAAAGTGTAAAAGAAAAACAAGAAAATCACTACATACTCACTAATAAACCATAATAAATAATGCGAAGAATTTTCTTCTTTATAATTACCTTGTGACTTATTATTTAATTGCTTACTTTTTTCCTCTTCAATAAAAACTTTATTTTCACGTTCAAACTTTTCCATTTCTTCTTTAGCTTGCAAAGTTGAAAGTCTTTCTACATTTTTATATCCTTGTAAACATGCTTCTCTATAAAAAGTTCCATATCTTATATATTTTTTCACAAATTCTTTTGTAAGTTCATGTTCTTTTTCCATAATTATCATCCTCTTTTATTTTATAAAATATATTTCATCAATGATTCAATACTCTAAAATTTTCATCATATAATTTTATTATGTCCTCTAACTCATATAAATTCCATATACTAATCTTCCTTGATTACTTCCTAAATAATGAATCAAATAATCTTCTAAAGGTAGATTTTGTTTATAAGCTTCTTCTATGTATTGTCTAATATTTAATTGTTGTGAACGTACAAACCTTTTGTGTGTTCCGTATTTATCATAGGTATCGTGTAGCTTATCAACACATTTATTATATTCATTTAAAGCTTCTTCTTTATCAATAAACAAACCTAATTTTGTACCAGAATAATAAACTTCATAAGCCATCTGATAAACATCAAATTCAATACTTGTTTTAACCATTCCTATTTGATTAACATATTCTTTAACAAGAAAAGCTCTCCTTTGTTTTTTATCAAGTACTGCTTTCAATGAGTCCATATTAGTATGATTAAGTATTGTATTTTTTAACTGATCATCAATTTTTTCCATAATTTCATAATAATCACTATTTCCATCATAATAATAACATCCTACACTTCCTGGATACCTTTCAATTTGATAAAAAGAATACTTTTGTTTTAAATAATCAATACTTGCATCATATCCTCTATCTTTTGAACAAATAATCACTTTTGTTTTCTTTGAAACAAGAAAAATAAGTTCTGTTAATTGAGTAACAATACAAAAATCCATAATATTTTTAGTTACTCTTTCTTTTCTTAAAGATGAAATATCAATTATTTTAAGATATCTATTATTTTTATACTTATCTAAAAATTCTTCAGGTAGTGGTTGACTTATAAAAAGATAAATTAAAACATGTTGTGGTATCTCTTCAGGTATTTGATAACCAATATTTTCACTATCTACTAAAATAATTTCTTTAATAAAACGATATTTAATTTTATTTATAATTCTTTTTAACATGCAAATCCCCCTTTTCTTTAAATGTATTATATAATGTTAAAAAAGCTAATACCGTCTTATATAAGCAGGTATTAGCATATACTTTCATGTATGATATTGATACGAGGTGATTTAAATGAACAGAAATAAAGATCATGATTCATATATTAAATATATTTCAGTAATTGATTTAATTATTAAAAATAGTGATGAAAAAAATCCAATTACTATTAATCAAATTCAAGATTTAATTTATGATAAGGGTTATGATTTTAAAATAGATTTTAGAATTGTTAAAAAATTTGTAGAAAATTATAACAATTACTATGAAGATACGATTATAAAAAATTATAAAGATGGTAGAAATAATTATTTTTACTATGAAAATCCTAGTTTAGATTTAATGGAAGCAAAAGCCATTATTGATCTTGTATATAGTTCTCATTTCTTTACTTTAAAAACAAAAGAAAACTATAAAAAGAGAATGCAAGATCTATTCAGTATTCATAACCAAGCATATTTTCAAAAAAGATTAAATCTACATGTTGTAAAAAATGAAAATGAACATGTTTTCTATCAAGAATTAGAAGTCATTACCAAAGCCATCAAAGAAAAGAAAAAAATTCGCTTTGAATATCAAAAACCATCTTTAACACTTAATGAAAAACATAAAATAACTGAATTAGCTCCTATCGATACTGTCTTTTCTAATAATGAATATTATCTTTTATGTCAAGGAGCAAAAGATCCAAACTTATGTATTCAATATCGTTTAGACTATGTTAAAAATGTTGAAATCGTTAAAGATAGTGATGTAAAATTTGATGACTATCAATTACAATCATTTGAAAATAAATTGAACAATATGACTTATATGTATGGTGAAGGAAAAATTGAAGTTATTGAACTTGAATTTACACCAAATGTTTATTCCAATATGATTGATAAATTCGGTAAAAATATTCATCCTAAAAAAATAAATGATAATCTTTATTATGTCCAAGTAAGACACATTATAAATAGTACATTTTATTCATGGATCATTGGCTTTGGTGGACGTATTCAAATTGCGGATAATGATGTCCATAAAAAACAATTTAGAGATTTTTTAATAGAAAATTTTATAAATAAAAATAATGCTGATTAAAGCTTTTCAGCATTATTTTTATCTAAATTACTTTATATATAGACATCATCGATTACTACTACTGTATATGAATCAACTATTCAATTATTATATTTTCCATTCTGCTTTAAAATCTCTAATTGTATCTTTAGATAATTTATTTAATCTATTATACATATTTTTTTCTTTAAATTGAATTGTTTTTTTAAATCTTTGTATTTTCCAAAGTGATCCGGAGCATATGTTTTCAAATTATATTTTGATTTTGTAGTAACAAAATTAATTAGAAAAAAGTAGTTCATTAATATTAATATTTCTAACATAATAATACTCTCCTTTAGTTCACCACATTTATGATCATCTTCATTTATCATTTGACCCATTACTGGATTAGAATGACAATATGTACATAAATATTTATAAAATTGCTTTAAATTACTGTTATCTGGTTTTTTTATAGGATTTAAAATCTTATCTTGTATGGAAATATTCTTATTAAGATTGTACCATTGTTCAAAAAGCTTACGACTTTTTTTAACTCTTATGCCTTTTAATACGATTAATGTTTCATAAATATTTCGATAAATCATTTTAGCTTCTCCATAGAGAGATACTTCATTTAATTTTAAACATGTGTATAAAGAGACAAGCATTTTATATTCCATAGATAAATATGCATCTTCTTCAGTTGTCATACCAAACATAAAATCAGCAATACTGATTTCAAAAATTGAATACTCAATATTAATTAAATTCCTAAGTACTTGTAATTTCTTTTTCTCTCTAATATTCATTTTTTCTTTATTATTTTTTAATTCTTCATCTACTTTTTTGACAAAATCTCTATTATTTTTCATATCAATCATTCTTTAAAAAATTCAAAAAGAAGTGTTTTTCACACTTCCTAAGCATTTTCTTTTTTCATTTTTTTACTTAAATAAATATAGAAACATACATTTAATATAATTCCAACAATTGTTGCAATTGGTGCTGCTAAACCGATATTTGTTAAACTTGCATGTGGTTGAATTGACATATAATAAGCAAGTGGTAAACGTACAAGAAGTGTTTGAATAAGTCCTTGTACCATGACCCAAACAGTTTGATCGTGTCCATTAAAATAACCTACCATACTAAATAATACCGCTGTTACAATTGTTTCTAAAGCAAATCCTTTTAAATAAGCATAGCCTTGTAAAATAACCGCTTTTTCTGTCGTAAAGATACTTGTAAGTAAATCACCTTTAAATAAAACTAAAATAAAGACAACTACTCCAATACTTAAACCAATGCCCATTCCTGTAAACATTGCATGTTTTGCTCTTTTTTCATCACCTGCACCCACATTTTGTGCAACAAAAGATGCCATCGATTGCATTAAAGAACTTGGGACTAACATTGCAAAGTTAACGATTTTACAAGCTACACCATAACCTGATGAAGCTTCTAATCCTAAACGGTTGATAAAAGCACATAACGCTAAAAATGAAATTTGTGTTAGACATTCTTGTAAGGCTAATGGTAAGCCTATTTTTAAAGCTCGAACACAATGTGGATTGATTTTAAAATCATGTTTCGTAATTTTAAATGGTAATTTTCTTTTGAATAATAACATTAATGCAAAAACAACACTAATAGCTTGAGCAAAAACAGTTGCCATTGCTGCTCCTGCTGCATCTAAATGTAATCCAGCAACTAAAACCAAATCTCCAACAATATTAATAACGCAAGCTACTGCCACAAATAAAAGCGGTGATTTACTATCTCCTAAACCTCTAAAAATAGCTGATAAAAGATTATATGCAACTATAAAGAAAATACCTGCTCCACAAATTCTTACATAAGTAGCTGTTAAACTTAAAGCTTCTTGTGGTGCTTGCATTAAACTTGAAATTGGCGTAGCTAAAGAAATCATGACTACAAATAAAACAGCCGAAATGATTGCAAAAACAACCGTTGCTCCACCTATTAAAGCACCAATTGAATTCATTTTCTTTTCACCAATATATCTAGCAATTAAAACTGTAATCCCCATTGCAAATTGTGTCACTACAAATGTTACTAAATTTAAAACTTGACTTCCTGTTGAAAGCGCTGAAAGTCCTGCTGTTGTTCCAAATCTTCCAACAACAAGTAAATCAACTGCCCCATACGCTGCTTGTAAAATAAGAGCACCTAAAACAGGAATCATAAATAAAGTTAATTTTTTTAAAATACTTCCCTGTGTAAAATCCGATTTAGATTGATCCATTATTTTTCTCTCCCCTCACACATAACTTCATAAAATTTTTCAATTGTTTGAATCATACAATCTGCTTCATCATCTGAAACATGATTCAAACATAAAGCTAATTCTTGAAAATAATCTTTACTATATTTTTCAAAAATTACTTTTCCTTCTTTTGTAACTGTCACATATGTTACTCTACCATCATGTTTTGCCGTTTGTTTCTTTAAATAACCTTTTTCTTCCATCGTATGAATTGTACGCGTCACCCCTGGACGAGGAAGATTCAATACTTCACTTACATCAGAAACTTTGACTTTTTGTTTTTTTTCTTCAAGTTCAATAATAGCTTCTAAATAACGTACATAAGACGGTAAAACCCCTTCAGGAAGTTTAGGCAACATATCTAAAATTCTTTTAGCCATATAGCAACTATCTAACATTTCTTTTACTTTTTCGCTTGTCATTACTTTCTCCCATTAATTACCAAAGGTAATTATCATTGGTAATTGTATATATAAAAAAAGATTGTCAATACAAATTATTATAATAAAGAAAAAGGCTATTCGAAATTAAATGAATAATTTCGAATAAGCCCTCTATTAATTTTATTTTTCTTTAATAAGTTTGCTTCCTGAGTTGAAACCAATCATTAATCCTAATGCTACAAGTAAAATAGCAACAACTAATTGTAAACCATCAACCATTAAAACAAATCCACCTGTTACAAATAATTTCATAACAATTCCATAGATAGCTTGAACTAAAGCAGTCATAGTAACGATAAACATTAATACCATTGGGATATATAACATAAATCCTTTTCTTCCAGTAACTTTTAAGAAAACAGCTAATGAAATTAAAACCATTGCAGCTAATAATTGGTTAGCTGATCCAAATAATGGCCAAATATTAACATATCCACCTAAACTTAATAAATATCCACAAACTAAAGAAATAATTGTTGAAACATATTTATTAGTTAAAACTTTAACTAAACCACTTGGTTCTTGTCCTTCTTCTACTTCAAAGAATTCTTGGAATGACATTCTAGAAATTCTAGCAACTGCATCTAATGAAGTTAAAGCAAGTGCTGAAACAAACATTGTCATGATACATAATCCCCAAGATTGAGGTAAACCAAGTTGAGCCACTAAACCAGTAACACCAGCTGAGAATTTAGTAAATGGTGTAGCTGTATCAGCTAAAGCCATATTAGCAAGTGTACTATCTAAAACACCAGATGCTTTTAAGTTTGGTAAAGCACCAACGATAACGATAACTAAGATTGCAAGTAATGATTCAAGTAACATAGAACCATAACCAACTTGTAACATATCTTTTTCATTTTCTACTAATTTAGAACTTGTTTCAGATGAGACAAGTGAATGGAAACCAGAAACAGCCCCACAAGCAATAGTTACAAATAATGTTGGGAAGATATAACTTCCTGAAGCAGATTTAAATCCTACAAAAGCAGGTGTTGTAATTGTTGGATTACTTACGAATACACCAATAACAGCAGCTACGATCATTCCAATAAATAAGAATGTTGTTAAATAATCACGTGGTGTTTTAAGTAACCACATAGGTGTAACTGATGCGAAGAAAATATAAACAAATACTACATAGATCCAAGTTGTTTTTGTAGCATATACTGGAAACATAATTCCAAGTGCTAACATAACAATAATTAAAGCAATACCAAGAATAACTTTTGGTAAACCTTCTAATTTAACTTTTTTTAAGAATAAACCAAATGCCATTGCTACAAAGACATATAAAATTGAAATTGAAGCAGCACTTGCATTTGGAGCAAGTTTAGCACCATCAGCGCTAATTCCATTAAATGTTCCTGCAACCATATCAGCAAAAGCAGCAATAACAATTAATGTGAAAATCCAGCAGAATAAGAAAAATAATTTTTTACCTTTACGACCAATATATTTTTCAATAATTTGTCCCATAGATTTTCCTTCTGTTTTAACAGAAGCATATAGTGCACCAAAATCTTGTACAGCACCAAAGAATACACCACCAACAATAACCCATAAAAATGCTGGTAGCCAACCAAACATCATTGCCATAACTGGTCCAGTAACAGGCCCAGCTCCTGCAATTGATGAGAATTGATGAGCAAAAACTGACCATTTATTTGTTGGTACAAAGTCTGTCCCATCTTCTTTAGCAACAGCAGGTGTTGTTGCTTTTGGATCAATTCCCCATGTTTTAACTAAGTAACGACCATAGAATAAATAAGCCACTACTAAAATTAAAGCACTTAATCCAAGTAATAGTAAACCGTTCATAAATGAATCCCCTCTCTTATAAATCAATCATCCACATATAAAAAGGCTTTCGCTTAACTATACGCTAAGACGAAAGCCATGTTCCGCGGTACCACTTAGATTGCGATATTAAATCGCCCCTTCACATCTTTTTATAATGCTATTTCTTTAACGCAGAAATTACGATTTCCCTACTTTTATTTCAAGAAAATAGCTCACAAGTGATGGTCTTATATCATTACCTACATTCTTTCCACCAAACGAATGCTCTCTATAGGAAGCGGATGTAAAATCGTATCTTGTTCATCGCTCATTTATATGTATGCCTATATATTATACTTCTTTTTTTATTTGTCAATACTTTTTTATTTTAATAACTATATTTTTTATCGATAAATATTTATTTCGTTCAGTCAACTCATCTTTTGATACATATAATATATTGGTGATTATATGTCTCTACCTTACATGAAGACTGTTTTACTTAATCAGATGATTGTCATCATTTCACAATCATTTAATGAATGTTTTTCAAATGATGAACAGGCCATTATTGGCGCTTTTTTAACAACTCTAGGAGATATGCTCTCTTTAAACAGTGCTTATATCTCTTATTTACAAGATCAAAATTCCCTTTCTAAACAAAATCAAAATGATTATGATTTATTAGAAAAAAGTATTGAAAAAATAAAAATAGAACTTAATAAAATGAAAAGTAATGTCCAAAAATGAACATTACTTTTATTAATTATTAACACTTTGATGTGGGGCATATGTCGCATCATCAATCCCTTTAAAAGTATAGCCTAAATTTTTATAGTGTTCAATAATAGCAGGTAAGGCTTGAACAGTGGTATCCTTAGCTTGTGTATCGTGGCATAAAATCATGACATTATTATCATGACATGATGTCCCGTTTCTAATCAACTTATCTACAGCTACATGATTTCCTGAAGCATCTGTTGAATCTCCATTCCAATCATAATATTGATATCCTTTTTCAACAACTTCTTTTGTAAGAGTTGTCATAATTCCTTGACAATATCTTCTTGATACTGTATTTGAACTTCCACCTGGGAAACGAATATAATGTGGTACAAAACCGATTTCTTTTTTTACCATTTGACCTACTTTATTTAAATCATCAAAATAAGCATCAACTGAAGCATAGACAGTTGAATATTCATGACTATACGTATGAAGAGCAATCGTATGTCCTGCATTATAAGCATCTTTAATCAAATAATTATAATCTTGATTTCTTCCTGTTACAAAAAATGTTGCTTTAGCATCATATTTTGCAAGTATATCCATGATTTTTTTAGTATTTTCTGATGGACCATCATCAAATGTTAAATAAACAACTTTTTCATTAGATTGTTTATCACTACCAATTTTTTTAATTACACTTACTTTTCTTTTAACAGTTTTTTTGTTTCCAGAACTATCTTTTGCCACATAAGTAACTTCATACATTCCTTCTTTAGAAGTATCTAAATTTTTATCATCAATTTTATATTGGATATCTTCTAAACTATTATCACTTACTTCCACACCAGCCTTTAAATCAGGTGTTGTATTTAAAGAAACCGTTAAATCATCCAATCCCTTAAATACAGGTTTTTGTGTATCTACAACTTGAATCGTTGTTGTATATTCTCTATTTTTATATATATATGTCACTTCATATTTTCCCAGCTTTTTAATATTTAAATTTTTGCTTTGACATGCTACATCTTTAACACTTCCATGTTCAACTTCACTAATATAGCTATTGGGATTAAATTTTCCATTAATTTCTACTGTCAGATTTTCTTTAAAATGCAATTGTTTTTTTATAAATGTTTGATAAACAAATAAACCTATTCCTAAGACGATTACTCCAATCAAAGTAATCACTAATTTTTTTCTATTTTTCATATAGACTCCTACTCTTTTCTAAATATTCTTGTACTTTTTTAATAAACCTATCAATAACTGGTGAAAGACGTGTATATTTCTTCCATATAAAAACGGTATTTGTTGATAGTTCTGGATAAAAAGGAATGAAACAAATATTCTTTTGATTTAACACCTGATAGGCTCCTTCTACTGTAATCGCTGCTCCTTGATCATCTTGAATAAAAGGAAGAATTGCTGAAGCAAAATTATAAGAAAACATGCTGTGCAACGAAACATCCCCTTTTAACCAATTAGAAATTTCACTTTGAACAATTTCTCTATTTGTTAAAAACAATGGTAATTCTTTTAAATCCTCTTTTTTAACATAGGGCTTATGAGCCAAAGAATTAGTTTTTGAAACAATGATTCCCCATTTTTCTTGAAGCGGTATACGTAAATGATTATATTTTGAAATATCTACTGGTTCTAACAAAATCCCAATATCTACTAATCCTTGATCAACTCTTTCTTTAATCAAATCCGCATTTCCTACATAGATATCAAATTTTACAAGAGGGTATTCATCATGAAACTCTTCAATCACTTGCGAAAGAACCGTTTGTGAAGATGAAAAAATACCCGTTCCAATCATAATTTGACCAACCATTTCTTCTTCACTTTGAGTAATCTCTTGTTCTGTTTTATTAACAAGTGATAAAATTTCTTCTGCTCTTCTTCTAAGTAAAACACCCTCATCTGTGAGTTCTATTTTTCTTTTTCCTCGAATAAATAAAGGCTTTCCTAATTCATCTTCCAACTGCATTAATTGTCTTGATAATGTAGGTTGTGTCATATGTAGTTGCTTAGCTGCACGCGTAATATTTTCCTCACGTGCAACCATTAAAAAATACTGAAGTATTCTAAGTTCCATGATTTTTACCTTCCTTTTTATTTTAACCCATATTTCTTAAAAAAAATCTAAATTATTCTAAAGATTTCTAAAGAATTATATTTTTTCTAAATATCCGCTTTCTATCCAGCCTATTTCTTTATTTTTGATAATATAGGCAAATTTTCCATATAATCCTATTACTTTAACATCTTCATTTTCATGAACCGTTATAAAATGATCAATATAATCATCTAAACAATAAAAGTGTTTATTTTTCAAATAAATAAATTCATTTTTGATCCATAACATTTGGTTTGTATGAATAACTTTACAAAATGAAAATTCCTCTCTTTTTTCTAAAATTTCTATTTCAAAATTTGGCCAGGAAACCTTATGATTTTCCTTATTTTCTACAAATTTGTCTTGTTTTGTTCTATAGATTGGTAAAGGTTGTACAAAATGATTCTTAAAAGTTAAATTCTTACCATCATTTTCAATAATAAGTGCATTCAATTGACTGATAAATTTAACCCCTGTTCCGCCATCAATACTAATTATTTTTTTATAAAAATCCATCAAAACATCATTTTTAATTTGATCTTGATAAAAATTAGACGTTGGCAAATGACCTACTATGACATATTTTTTTAAACAATGACCTACTTTTTGAAAATCTCTTTTTTCGATAAATGAAGAAAGCGGTGCATTTTGCCAATCATTTTTGTTTTCAATCCCAGCATGAATACATAAAAAATCATCGGTTTCTATTGAAGTAGGCAAACTCGCTATATAATTAAGTTCTTCTTGTAAAGATTCTCTTACAATTTTTTGTAAAATTTGTGGTTTTTCTTTCTTCAAATCTAAATGTTTTCGAGAAACAATTTGATCAATCATTCCACTTTTACCAATTTTACGTAAGTAATGTAACATTTCTTGACAAAGATCATCATCATTAATCAATGCATCTAAAGCATATTCACAATTACCTAGTAAAACATATACCCTTTGGCTTTTTTGTTGTAAATATTGAAGATAGTGTACTGTTTCTATGGCTTGTGTTCCCTTTTCTACAAAATCTCCATCAATAATCAAATAGTCTTGTGTAGTATATCGTGCTTCTTTTAAAAGCTGTTTGAAACGATCTAAATGACTATGAATATCAGAAACAACAATACATCTATAAGGTTTTTCTATATTTAGTTTTTCATGTCTTATTTCTATCATATATCACCTATTTAAAAAGGATAGAAATTCTATCCTACTTTCTTTTTAACATTGTTTCAATAAGTTCATCATTATTTTTAGTATTTCTAAATAATAAAAGCGCATCATCTAAATTTTGACTCGCACGTGTCCCATTTAATGAATAATGAATCATATGGTTCACTTGTAGTTCTTTTTCACTTAATAATAAATCTTCTCTTCTTGTTCCGGATTTAGCTATGTCGATTGCTGGAAAAATGCGTTTTTCTTGCATTGCACGAGATAATACAAGTTCCATGTTTCCTGTTCCTTTAAACTCTTCATAAATAACATCATCCATACGACTTCCTGTATCTACAAGAGCAGTTGCAAGAATAGTAAGACTTCCCCCTTCTCTCATATTTCTGGCCGCACCAAAAAATCTCTTTGGCATATAAAGACAGTTTGGATCTAATCCCCCTGAAAGTGTTCTTCCTGATGGCGAACAAATCAAATTATAAGAACGTGTTAAACGTGTTATACTATCTAATAAAATCATTACATCTTGACCATGTTCAACAAGACGTTTTGCTCTTTCAATGACCATTTCTGATACTTTTTTATGTCGATCTGGTGTTTCATCAAACGTTGAATAAAGAACTTCCACATTATCTCCTTCAACAGCTTCTTTAATATCCGTTACTTCTTCTGGTCTTTCATCAATTAATAAAATTAAAATATGTATATCTTTATTATTTTCTTTAACAGCTAAAGCAATATCTTTTAAAAGTGTTGTTTTTCCTGCCTTTGGTGGTGAAACAATGATTCCTCTTTGTCCTTTTCCAATAGGCGCAAGTAAATCAATCATACGCATCGCTATTTTACCACTTTTACCAACACTAATTTTTTCATTTGGAAAAATTGGTGTTAAGCTTTCAAAGGATTTTCTTTTCATTGCTGTTTCTAAATCATAATGATTGATTTTTTGAATATGTAAAAGAGATCTAAACTTTTCAGATGCTTTTGGTTCTCTAACAACACCTGTAATAAAATCGCCTGTTTTTAATTTGAATTTATAAATTTGTGATTGAGAGACATAGACATCATGAGGATCTGATAAATAATTTGCATTTCTAATAAAGCCAAATCCATCAGGCAATACTTCTAAAAAACCTGTTGTAATGACTCCATCATCTAATGAATCTTTTGTATATTCTTTCTTTTCCTTTTTTGTATTTTCCATATTATCACCTCACTCATTATGTCATATTTTTTCTTTTTACGCCATAAGAAAAAGTAGATTTACATCTACTTTATTCAACAAAGGTAAAAATATCTTTGGCTTTAATATGTTCTAAAATAAAGATTTCACTTTCATCAATATGACCCAATAAATTTCTTTGTCCATCTACTTTCATATCTTTTAAAACAATTTGAATTTCTCCTCGATAATGTACAAGGTTGTCATTGACAATAACAACATCCCCTCTTGTATAGTGAGTCTTGTTACAAGGACGACAAGGAATTTCTTTTCCTTTATAAATCATTCTTGTCCAACGAGAACGTAACATATAATTCATACAATCACCTAAATCACTATGCGTTGGATAATTGAATAAGATTTCTTTTTCAAGTTCTGTGATTCCTTCTTCCAATTGAATTTTAAAAGGAACTCTTTTAACCATTCCATGTGGAATAAAATCAGCTAAAAAACCAAAAGCTTCATTTTTAGGAACATCGACATAGACTTGTTTCATGACTTGATCAATTGCTTTAAATTCATCTTCACTTGCATAAGCATTTCCAATAATGATTTCATCAACATTATCTAAAGCTAAACAGTGTTTTAATTGAATTTCTATCGGCATATCTCGATGTTCTTCAATGGTTGGAAGACCATCACTCACTGGCCATGGTCCATGACTTCCTTTAACTAAACTTGAAATAAAGATAGCTACCGGAATATTTTTTGCTTTCCAATAATTATTAATATCATTAATAGCTTCTAAACTTGGAGCCGTATATCTTTCTGGATAGAAATTATGACATGTAGAAATATTTTCAGGTTTTGCCCCATTTTTAATAGCTTTTTCAATAACTTCAATAAAACTTGTAGACATTTCAATTTTAATACCTTCTTTATTATTAATAAGAGTGGCATCCCTTTCATCATTAAAACTAAAATCCATTCTTAAAATATCTACCCCAATATCTTTAAAAACCGAAAGATCTATTTCAGTTGCACCTAATCTATGAAAAAGTTCGCTGTTACAATCCCCAGAAACAACCATGCCATATTTATGAACGATTTTTGTAAAATCTTTAAAATAAGCAATAATTTCTTCTTTTGTCCCTGGTACTGAAAACATGCTTGTAAATACTTTTTTAAAACCATAAGTCGATGCTTTTTTTAAATAGGCATCAATTTCTTCTAATGTTTCTTGTTCTGGATATAAAGAAACACCTAACATTACTTTTTTCATAAACATCCTCCTCATAAACATTATTTTATCATGTATATACAAGTATCACAATAAATAAAAAGAGGATCTCTCCTCTTTAAACAAAAGCATGATCAATTTCAATGACACAATGATATTCGTCACTGATTTGTTTGACTTCTGCACTTATTTTATTTTTTAAAATTTGATGACTAATTTGATCATTAGCTGGTATTAAAACATCAAATATTAAATTTGTATGATTCTTCCCTGGAACCATTCTAAAATCATGAATCGAATAATGTTCATCTATTCCTTTTACAATTTCTAAAACTTGTTGTTTTAAAGCTAATAACTTTGGATTATGCACATCCACTGGATCATAATGAATGGTCGTATGAATATGATATTTTTCTTGAATTGCTCTTTCAATATCATCGATTTCTTCATGAATTTTCATAACATCTTCTTGACAATCTACTTCCACATGAAGTGTCATAAACATTCTTCCTGGTCCATAATCATGCATCATTAAATCATGAATACCTAAAGGTTTATCATATGACATAATAAAATTTTCAATGTCATCTATCAAGGCTTTATCAGGTGCCAATCCTAATAAAGGATTGATTGTATCTTTAAATACATTAATTCCCGCAAAAATAACAATTAAAGAAACAATTGTCCCAATAATTCCATCAACTGGTAAATCAGTTATCAATGTAAGCATTAAAGAAACAAGTGTTGCAAATGTTGTCACAACATCATTTAAACTATCTTGTCCTGCAGCTTTTAAAGATGATGAATCAATTTTTTTACCAATTTGATTATTAAAATAATACATCCATAACTTCACTAAAATAGAAAATATTAAAATCACTACTGCAACAAATGAAAACATAACTTTTTCAGGATTAAAAATCTTAATAACTGATTCTTTTAAAGATTGAATACCTACTACCAAAATTAAAAAAGCAATCACCATACCTGCAATATATTCATAACGTCCATGACCATAGGGATGATCTTTATCAGGATGTTTATTAGCAAGTTTAAAACCAAACAAAGAAGCTAAATTACTTCCTACATCCGATAAGTTATTTAAACCATCTGCTTGGATAGCAACTGAATGAACAATTAGACCAATTGTTATTTTAAAAATAACTAAAACAATATTGCATATAATGGACAAAATGGAACATAACGTTCCATAAGCTTGTCTTACTTTTTGATTTTTATAATCATCATAATTTTCAATAAATCTTTGTGTTAAAAAATGAATCATGATAAAACATCATAAACAAAAATATTTTGTTTATCTACCTTTATTAATTCAACTTCTTCTAATTCTTTTAAATATTTATTTACTTTTTCTTGATCAACTTCTTTATTAGCAAGTTTTGCAAGATTCACTTGAATTTGAGGATTATCCACTTTAATATAAGCTGTATTTTCAGTTGTATAACCTGCTTTATTTTTCATTGTTTCTAGAATTGAAACATAAGCAAGTTTTGTTTCTAATCTTAAATTTTTATAATGATCAAATAATGCCTTTGGCATATAAAATTCATCCTTTGATTTTTCAATAACTTCTTTTAAACTTTCTTTAGTATATAATTCCATACTTCTTCACTCCTTTTGTTTCTATATTATACCATATCTAGAAAAAAAGAACATTGTGTTAATCTCTTTTTCTTTGAGTAAATGTACTGACATCATCAAAACCAATTTCCTGATATTTTTTTGCTACATTTAAACAATTTTCACCAACCCGATCACTTGTATGACTATCAGTACCAATGGTAATAATACGTCCTCCTAAATCATAGTAACGTTGTACCTGTTCGAAATTAGGAAATCCACATGTTTTTAAATCTCGATATCCCGATGTATTGACTTCAATACCTTTTCCTTTTTGAATAAGTGTTTTAAAGATTTCATCTATAATATCTTGATATTTTTGATGATCAACAGTTTTATCCTCATAAGGTCCATATCTTACAATATAATCTAAATGGCCTAAAACATTAAAACAATCGAAAGCTTTTACACATTTTAATGTTTCTTCAAAAAATTCACGATGTGCTTGTTCCTTGGTTTTTCCTTTAAAAAATTCACCATAATAAAATTCTGTATGATGAATCACATGAATAGATCCAATAACAAAATCAAAAGGATATTGTTGAATTAAATTTTCAATTTCTTCTTGATGATCTAAATCCAATCCCATTTCAATACCCCATTTAATTTTTATTTGATCTTTAAATTCTTCTTTTAAACTTTGAATTTCTTGATAATAATTTTCAATATCTAATTCAAAAGAATCTATTGGATAATCAAAATCACGATGATCTGTAAAACAGATTTCATCTAAATTCATTTCTATTGCTTTTAAAACATGTTCTCTAGGATTTGCCTCACTATCCCCTGAAAAATGTGTATGCATATGATAATCTATAACTCTCATATTTTATCCTCCATTTTTCCTTATTATAACAAATAAGAGAAAATATTTCTATTTTCTCTTATTCATAAATTATCTGTTAAATTAATCTAAATCAGTTCCGTTTGATTCTATTACTTTTTTATACCAATAGAATGAATCTTTTGGTCTTCTTGATAAATCTCCAGTTCCATCATCATGTTTATCTACATAAATGAAACCATAACGTTTTCTCATTTCTCCAGTTCCAGCAGAAACTAAATCAATACATCCCCATGTTGTATAAGCAATTAAATCAACTCCATTATCACAAGCAGCTGACATTGCTTCAATATGTGGTCTATAGTAATCAATACGATAATCATCATGGATTGATCCATCTTCTTCTACTGTATCATAAGCACCTAGTCCATTTTCTACGACCATTAGTGGAATTCTATAACGGTCATAGATTTTTTCTAATGAATATTGAAGTCCTAATGGATCTAAAGCCCATCCCCAATCTGAATAAGTTAAATATGGGTTACGAATACCTGCCGCAAAGTTACCTTGTACTGTATCTTCTGTTTCATGAGTTGTCACATTGTTTGTCATATAGTAACTATATGTAAACATATCAACAACACCTTCTTTTAAGACTTTTAAATCTTCTTCAGTGATATCTAAATCTGTAATGTTATGTTCTTTCCAAATTCTCTTTGCAAATGGAGGATAAGCACCAAAGCATTGAACATCTCCACAATACCAGAAGTTTTCTTCCATTGTTTGTTGATTTAATAACATGTCTTTTGGATCACATGTATGTGGATATGTGATTGCTCCTCCAAGCATACATCCAATTTTATTTTCAGAATCAATTTCATGCCCTAATTTAACAGCTTTTGCACTTGCCACAAATTGATAATGTAAGTGCGTTAAACGTTTTTTGTAATCTTCATCAGTTGTTCCATCACCAAACATATTGATAACATTTAAAGTGTTATTGATTTCATTAAATGTAAGCCAGTATTTAACAAGTCCTTTGTATTCTGTAAAGACTGTTTTACAGTATTTTACAAAGAATTCAATGTATTGACGATCTTGCCAATCTCCATATTTTTCTACTAAATAGATTGGTGTATCAAAGTGATGAATTGTAACTAATGGTTCAATATTATATTTTCTTAATTCTTTAAAGACATCTCTATAGAATTCAATACCTTCTTGATTAGGTGTTTCTTCATCTCCATGAGGATAAATTCTAGACCAAGAAATAGACATTCTAAACATCTTGAATCCCATGTCTGCAAATAATTTAATATCTTCTTTATAATGATGATAGAAATCTGTACCTTCATGATTTGGATATAGATAATCATCTAAACATGCATAATGATCTCCGCCTTCTGGTAAAGCATCATCAAAATGAACTTGTGGTGTTGCATGAGCGTTTCCATCTTTATCGATCCAAGTTACTTTTCTTGGTTCTTTAACACTTCCACCTGTTGTAAAATCTGTTAAAGCTGGACCTCGTCCACCTTCATTCCATCCACCTTCATATTGGTTTGCAGCTGTTGCTCCTCCCCAGAAAAATCCTTCTTTAAATCCCATTTGAATTCCTCCTTTATCATTGATTACTATTATATTCATTTTTATGTATTCGTTTACATTTTTTCATAATATGAAACATAAAAAGAGAAGATTTAATAATCTCCTCTTGTATGAAATTCTTTTTTGTTTCCAGTTACTTGATGTCTTTCTTTAAGTTTATTTTGAATATCTTCTAAACTGACACCTCGATCATTCATTAAAACAAAAGTGTGGAATAATAAATCAGATATTTCTCCAACCAATTCTTCTTTATTATCATTTTTTGCTGCAATAATTGTTTCGCTTGCCTCTTCACCCACTTTTTTACAAATCTTATCAACCCCTTCATTCAATAAGTAATTTGTATAAGATTTTTCAACTGGATGAATCTTACGATCAGCAATTGTTTTTTCTAATTCTCTAAAAATATCTCTTGCATCATAAGCTTGTACTTCATTAAAGAAGCATGAATAAGCCCCAGTATGACAAGCCGCTCCTGTTTGTTTGACATAAATCAATAAAGTATCTAAATCACAATCTAAATACATTCCTTTAATATCTTGAAAATGTCCTGATTCTTCTCCTTTATGCCATAACTTTTGTCTGCTTCTTGAATAAAAAACAGTTTGTTTAAGTTCTAACATTTTATCATAAGCTTCTTCATTGACATAAGCTAACATTAATACTTCTTTTGTTTGATAATCTTGGACAATTGCTGGAATTAATTCCATTTTATTAAAATCTGGTCGCATTATCTTATTCTCCTTACATTTATACCATGTTTTTTACATTCATTTCTTACATCTTCAACAGTTGCTTCATTAAAGTGGAAAAGTGAAGCCACTAATGCTGCATCAACATTTGTTTTTTCAAAAACATCAACAATATCTTGAATACTTCCACAACCACCTGAAGCAATAACTGGAATATCAACAGCCTTACAAACAGCATTAAGCATTTCAATATCATAACCTGCTTTAGTTCCGTCAGCATCCATCGAAGTAAGCAATACTTCTCCAGCACCTAAACTTTCACATTTTTTTACCCATTCAATTAAATCTAAACCTGTATTTTCTCTTCCACCTTTAACGTAGACATCCCATCCACTTTGGTCTTCTCTTTTTTTGGCATCAATAGCAATTACTACACATTGAACCCCAAATTCATCAGCTGCTTCTTTAATTAGTTGAGGATTAGCAATTGCTGCAGAATTAACAGAAACTTTATCAGCACCTGAGGCAAGAATCATTCTAAAATCATCTAATGTTCTAATTCCACCTCCTACTGCTAGAGGAATTGTTAGTTCTGAAGCCCCGCGTTCAATAATATCTTTCATAATGCCTCTATCTTCATAAGAAGCTGTAATATCCAAAAAGACAACTTCATCTGCACATTGTACGTCATATTTTTTAGCAAGTTCAATAGGGTCTCCAACATCTTTTAACCCAACAAAATTGACTCCTTTAACCACTTTTCCATCTTTGATATCCAAACAAGGAATTATACGTTTTGTAAGCATTTGATTGTCTCCTTTAAATCAATTTTCTTTTCATAATAAGCTTTTCCAACGATACATGCATAATAATCTTTTTGAGCAACTTTTTGAATATTATCAAAATCTTTAATTCCTCCAGAAACAACAAATTGAATTTGACTGTTTTTAGCGATTTCATCATACATTTCAAAATTAGGTCCTGTCAAAGTTCCATCTTTAGAAATATCTGTTGCTACAATATAACCAACACCAATAGATTCCAAATATTGAATAAATTCAATATAAGGCATTTGACTTGTTTCTAACCATCCTGCTGTAGAAACAAAACCATTTTTAACATCTACACCGACAACTATTTTCTCACTGCCATATTGTCTTAATACTTCTTTTAAAAATTCGGTGTCTTTTAAAGCTGCAGTTCCTAAAATAACACGATCAATTCCTACTTCATCTAAATAGAGTTGAACTGTTTTTAAATCACGGATTCCTCCACCAAGTTCTATTTTCATTTTTGTGCTATTTCTAATTTTTTTTATCGTTTCTAAATTTTTAGCAAAACCATCTTTAGCACCATCTAAATCTACAACATGTAAATAAATAGCTCCTGCTTTTTCAAAAGTTTGAGCAAGTTCTTCTGGATGATCACTATAAACTGTTTTTTGATTATAATCTCCTTTAAATAAACGTACTGCTTGTCCATCTTTTAAATCTATTGCTGGAATAACTAACATTCGACCATCTCCTTAAACGCAAGTAATATTTTATGTCCAACCATACCTGATTTTTCAGGATGAAATTGACACCCAATGACATTTTTATTTTGTACTAAAGCTGTGACCTTAGTAGTTCCATAATCTGTATACGCCACAAGATTTTCATCTTTACAGTGTGCCATATACGAATGTACAAAATAAACATCATCATTTTCATGTACATATTTCAAAATTGGTTGATGATTTGTTATATGTAATTGATTCCATCCCATATGAGGAATTTTTTCATCAATATCCATATAACGTACTGAACCTGGAATAAACCCTAGTCCTTTTGTTTCTTTTACTTCATACCCTTTTTCAAATAAAATTTGCATTCCCAAACAAATTCCAAGAATAGGAATTCCTGCCTCTTTTCGCTCTGTTAAAATATCAACTAAATGATACTTTTCTAAATTCTTCATCGCAGTAGGAAAAGTTCCTACTCCAGGTAAAACAATTCCTTTAGCTTCTTTAATAACTTTTTCATCTCTAGAAACAACAGCTTCAAGTCCAATTCTTTTAAAAGCACCGACAACACTTTTTAAATTTCCTACATTGTAATCAATAATAACAATCATTTATAAAACTCCTTTTGAAGAAACAATCTTATCTTTATTTTTTTCATCAATGCGTACCGCCTCTTTTAAAGCTCTTCCAAAAGCTTTAAAACATGCTTCGATTACATGATGAACATTATTTCCATAAGCTTCATTTAAATGCAATGTTGCATTCATATTGTAAGCAACTGCTCTAAAAAATTCTTCTGTCATTTCACTTTCATAATTTCCTAAATTGACTTTTGGAATATCTACATTAAAAACAAGAAAACTTCTTCCTGAAATATCTAAATCGCATGTTACTAGTGCTTCATCCATGGGAATTGTAAAATGCCCATAACGTGTAATACCTTTTTTATCGCCTAAAGCTTCTAAAATAGTTTTACCTAAAGCAATTCCCATATCTTCAACGCTATGATGACTATCTACTTCTAAATCACCATGACAAATCATTTTGATATCCATTTCACTATGGAAAGCAAGCAAGGTCAACATATGATCAAAAAAACCAATCCCTGTTTGAATTTCTGCTTTCCCTGTACCATCTAGATTAATTTCTAAACTAATTTGTGTTTCATTTGTATTTCTTTCTAGTTTAGCTTCTCTCATGATTATTCCTCCTCAAAACGTACAGCAATACTATTTGCATGAGCATCTAAACCTTCACTTTTAGCGAAAGTTTGAACATCATCTTTAAATGTTTCTAAAACATCTTTTGGATAATAACTATAAGATGAATATTTAACGAAATCATAAACACCTAACGCTGAATAGAATTTAGCTGTTCCTCCTGTTGGTAAAACATGGTTTGTTCCTGACATATAATCACCTAGAGGTTCTGGTGAATATTCTCCAAGAAAAATAGAACCTGCATTTTTAATATAAGGAAGTGTATTGACTGGGTTTTCAACTAAAACTTCTAAATGTTCTGGCGCTAAATAATTAGATACTTCAAAAGCTTCTTTTAAATTTTTAACAAGAATTGCTCCCCCATAATTTTGAAGTGATTCTTCAATAATTTCTTTACGAGATAAATAAGCCATTTGTCTTTTGAGTTCAATATTGACTTTTTCTACAAGTTCTTTACTTGTTGTAACAAGCATGGCACTGGCAAGTTTATCATGTTCAGCTTGTGACATTAAATCAGCAGTAATATATTTAGGATTTGCATTTTCATCAGCAATAACTAAAACTTCGCTTGGACCTGCCACCATATCAATATCGACAACCCCATAGCTTAATTTTTTAGCTGTCGCAACAAAGATATTTCCTGGTCCTACGATTTTATCTACTTTTTCAATTGTTTCTGTTCCATTAGCGATAGCAGCAACTCCTTGTGCTCCACCAAATTTATAAATAGTATCAACTCCAGATACTTTTGCAGCTGCAACAATAACAGGATTGACTTTGCCATCTGCTTTAACTGGTGTAATAATGACTAAATCTTTAACTCCAGCAAGTTTTGCAGGAATGGCATTCATTAAAACTGTTGAAGGATAGGCAGCTGTTCCTCCTGGAACATATAAAGCAACTCTTTCAATTGGTCTTACCATTTGTCCCATGATAACCCCATTATCTTTATATAATGACCATGATTTATCAATTTGATTTTTATGGAATTCAGTAATTTGTTGTTTTGTTCTTTCAAGGATTCTTATGTAATCTTGATCCACTTGTTTTAAAGCTTCTTCTTTTTCTTGATTTGAAACAACAAAATCATTTTCATCTTTAATTTGATAACCATCAAATTTTTGACAATAGTTGATCAATGCTTGATTTCCATTTTTTCTAATATCATTAATAATATCATTTACAGCATTATTAACTTCTATCGAAATTTCTTCTTTTCGATTATTTAATTTTTGTGCAATTTCTTTTAAATTCCCATCATATTCAATTACTTTAAGCATCTTAATTTCCCCCTATTACTTTTTCTAATTGATTTACAATATTCATAATTTCATCTTTCTTAAATTTAAAAGCTACCTTATTGACAATCATTCTTGTTGAAATATCACTTACTTTTTCAATTACTTCTAAACCATTTGCTTTAAGAGTTGAACCTGTTTCAACAATATCAACAATTGCATCAGAAATTCCTGTCACTGGACCAAGTTCAACAGAACCTTCTAATTTAATAATTTCCACATCTTCTTGTTTAGAAGCAAAATATTTCTTCGCAACATTTGTATATTTGCTGGCAATCTTTTTACGACGATTAAACACTTTATTTCGATATTCTGGATAAGCAGCTACTGCGAAATAACATTTTCCTATTTCTAGATCAAGAAGTTCATAGTAATCTTCAAAATCAACATCATCCAACGTATCTTTTCCTACAAAGCCAATATCAACAATCCCATGTTCCAAAAATGTAACAACATCATTGGGTTTACCAAAAATCATTGAAATTCCATCTTTTGTTTCAATTAATAATTCTCGATCTTTATTAAAAATAGGATCCATATCAAAACCTGCTTCTGCAAGCAGTTTACATACTTGTTTTTCGATTCTTCCTTTAGTAATAGCTATTTTAATCATGTTATTCTCCCTCTTTTTCAATGGCTTTTAAAATATGATTCATATGAAAACAGAACCCAACAGCTGTTTTATCAACATTAAATCTTGGAAGTAAATCATCATAACGTCCTCCTGATAAAATTGGATTTGCACTTTGATCACTATATCCTTTAATCATAAAGCCTGTATAATATTTCATGGTTGGAACCATTCCTAAATCAAAAATAATTCCTTCTTTACTATCTAATGATTCATAAAGATCTTTTAATTCTTGTAATGCCCCTAACAAAACAGAATCTTGACATTTATCCATCATTTGATGAAGTAAATCAATATTTCCAAAACATGTTGGTAAAGATAATAGTAATTGATTCAAGCTTTCTTCAAAATCATTTTTAGAAACAAAACGTTTCATTTCACTAATATCTCTTAATCTTAAAATATCTTCAAGTTCATTTCTTTGATTTCCAACTAATTCTAATAATCGATTATAGAATTTAGCTGAACCTAATTCCAAAAGAATATTTTTTAAAGAAATTCCTGGTAATGATTCTTGAATCATTGTCATGACTTCCTTATCCCCTTGAAGCCCAGGTTTATTCATTAACTCTACACCACCTTGGAAAAACTCACTACTTCTTCCTTTATGCATTGTTTCTTTACGATAAACTTTCCCAAAATAACTATAGCGTGCTTCACCTGTATTGGCACTATTGGCATATAATCTAGCAAGTGGTATTGTAAAATCTAGTCGCATGGCAACATTTTTACCTTCGTGATTGATATATTGAAACATCTTATCAACAGTAAAACCACAATCTAGTTTTGTATATAAATCAACATATTCAAACGATGGCATCAATACTTCATTGTATCCATGATTTGAAAAAACATGTCGTAAATGATTTTCAATTTCCCTTAATTTTTCAACATTGGTAATAATTGCATCAATACTTTCTTCAGGTATCAAATATTTAAACTCTTCCATAAAAATCCCCCTTTATTAAAAAAACGAGTCATCTAATGACTCGTTTCAACATCATTAGATACAGCTTAATTGTGATAGACAAAATGGGCTGTATCATAAATGATATAACCCTACTTTTTCCAATGATGGTGATGTAATTGTGTGTTATTTAGTATTTTCATAGTAATCACCTCTTGTTGTGCTTTATTCTAGCATAGATTGTATACAAAGAAAAGATAATTATGTATTTTTACGAAATATTTTATACTTTAAATACTTTATTGTATGCAAATCATAAGTTGTAATTTTTAATTTTTTGATAATTGATTGTATACAATTTTTATCGTGATAAAACACATCGTGTAGTATTTTTATTATCATGATAACTTATTTATATGATAACTTTTTCTTAATTTATTCATTTATTATTATTAAAGATGTATGATAGCCCTAGGAGGATATAACAATGGAATATATTGAAAGAGTATTAACAAACTTAAAAGCTAAAAATACTGATCAACCAGAATTTATCCAAGCTGTTGAAGAAGTATTAGAAAGCTTAGAACCAGTTATCAAAGCTCATCCTGAGTATGAAGATATGGCTATTTTAGAAAGATTAACTGAACCAGAAAGAACTTTAATGTTTAAAGTACCTTGGATGGATGATCAAGGTAAAGTTCAAGTAAACAGAGGATATCGTATTCAATTCTCTAGTGCTATTGGACCTTATAAAGGTGGTTTAAGATTCCACCCTTCTGTTAACCTTGGAATTATTAAATTCTTAGGATTCGAACAAATTTTCAAAAACTCATTAACAACACTTCCTATCGGTGGTGGTAAAGGTGGTTCTGATTTCGACCCACAAGGAAAATCAGATGCTGAAGTTATGAGATTCTGTCAATCATTCATGACTGAATTATATCGTCACATCGGTCCTAGCGTTGACGTACCTGCTGGAGATATCGGTGTTGGTGGTAGAGAAATCGGATATTTATTCGGACAATACAAACGTATTAAAGATGCTTATGAAAATGGTGTTTTAACTGGTAAAGGAATGACTTATGGGGGTTCTTTAATTAGACCAGAAGCTACTGGATTTGGTGCTGTATACTATGGTAAAGAAGTATTAGCTCATTTCAACGATACTTATGAAGGAAAAACAATTGCTGTTTCTGGATATGGTAACGTTGCTTGGGGTGTATGTATCAAAGCTAAAGAATATGGAGCAAAAGTTGTTTCAATTTCTGGTAGAGATGGATACGTTTACGATCCTGATGGAATCAATACTGATGAAAAAATTGATTTCTTATTAAAAATTCGTTCATCAAATGATGTTAAATTAAAAGACTATGCTGAAAAATTTGAATGTGAATTCCATCCTGGTGAAAAACCATGGGGATTAAAAGTAGATATGGCTTTCCCTTGTGCTACTCAAAATGAAATTGGTGAAGAAGAAGCTAAACAATTGATTGCTAATGGATGTAAATACATCATCGAAGGTGCTAACATGCCAAGTACACCTGAAGCAATTGCTTACTTTACAGCAAATGGTGGTACTTTAGGACCTGCAAAAGCTGCAAACGCTGGTGGGGTTGCTGTTTCAGCATTAGAAATGTCTCAAAACTCTATGAGATATAACTGGACAAGTGAAGAAGTTGATGAAAAATTGCATAATATTATGAAATCAATCTTCAATAACTCAGTTGCTGCTGCTGAAAAATATGGATTAGGATTTGACTTAATCAAAGGTGCTAATATTGCTGGTTTTGAAAAAGTAGTAGAAGCAATGATTTCTCAAGGAATCTATTAATAAATAAAAAGAATGGACAGGAGATTAAATCTCTTGTCCATTTTTATATTGATTAAATTTTTTATCTAATTCTTCATAAAACGATGTAGCATTTACTAAATAAATATTTTTTGTATGTTGATTAAATTGTAATTCTATTTGATGTTTCGAATTAAGCGAATATGCTGTTAAATCCTTAAATTCAATCATTTGAGGCATAAAACCAATACCTTTAAAGAAGTATACTAATATACCATCTTCAAAAACAGAAGCATTAAAACGTATTAGTAAAGTAGGAAGTACACCTAAGGCTAGTAATAAGACAACAACTAATTTCATTCGATCATAGCGAAAATGAATTCCAGCATATAAACAAAAAATAAGTAACAAAATAGAAATAAACATCATTCTAATATCTTTATATTTAAACATACTTTTATCTCCTATAAAAAATGATAAAATAAAAAAATGGTGGTTCCGGGCGGAATCGAACCACCGACACGAGGATTTTCA
>NZ_JBKYAR010000032.1:0-29009 GCF_047023275.1 Faecalibacillus sp.
TACTCAATTTATCCGAACCATACTATGCACATGTGTCAGATGGTTAATTAAGTTTATTAAAATATATTTGTCAATTAAAAAATTTTTTAATTTCATACTTTAAAACTATTGATTATTTAATTCTTCTAAACATAAATTTTGATCATGCATCTTTTTGGCATTTTCTTTACCAACATATCTAAAAATATTACAACTTTCTTTTTGTGTGATTGCTACTTTATCACTTGGATATCTTAAAACATATCCATATTCATAACAATGTGCCACCAACCATTGATAAACATCTGTCGAAACAAATTCAACATCTTTCATACCACTAACCTTTAAAGAAACGGATGTTCCTAGTTGGAATTCACTATATCCTGCTTGAAGAGAATGTCCTTCTAAATTTAATATATCATAGCTCGTATAAGCATTTGTTACCAAAAATCTTTTCTTAATACTTTTATATAAATCATCATACATTTGTTTTAAAGCACTATAAGCATCTTCATTTAAATACATTGAATAAGATAATCTTGAAATATTTTCAATCATTGTCATATGTTTGGACTCATAACCACCAATAAAAGTTGTGTCATTAATCACTTGAGTCATCAAATCAATTTTATATAAACGTGAAGCATTGGCTTTTAATTCTGTATTCATTAAAGTATAAAGTCCTTGTGCATCATAAGTACTTACCATTTCTTTAAATAATTTATATGTATCATCTTCTTCATTTTCTAAAGTATCAACATAATTATTAGTAAGTACAATGTAACGATAATCATCATCACTATAAAGTGTTCTTAATAGTTGATAATAGCGTACATTATCAAAATCAAAATACGTACTTTTTTGATATGCATAAAATAAATCATTTTTGATAAGTGTTTTAAAATATGTATCTGTTTGACTACCAAACTCGACTGTGAGTCGGTCAACAACACTATTGACATCATTAATTAAATCTACTAAGGAACTGTATTTTTTTGCTTCTCTTAACTCATTATAATATTGATAATATTGTAAATGAAATTGATCATACGTAATATAATCAATAAATTCATTAACTGCAATTCCATGATCAATTAAATAATCTTGCTCTTCTTTATCTAAATATTTTTCTATTAAAGAACGATTATCATTATCTATACCATTAACACGGTAAAAACGATCATACTTCATATTTAATGATGTAAAAGCAAATAAAAAACATAAAGTTGCTAGAACATAAAGATGCCAGCTTTTTAATTTCATCTTCATCACCATCCTTATTATATAGAATTATAGAAAAAAGATAAAGGAATTCGCTAAAGCTGCAATTCCTTTAACCTCACTAATTCAAAAACTGCTTGTATTCGTGATTCAACCCCTAACTTTTGAATCACATTTGAAATATGGTTTCTTACTGTTTTTTCACTAATATTTAATTCTTTAGCAATCTCTTTAGTAGAGAAATTTTTAACCAATAAATGAAATATTTCTTTTTCTCTTGGTGTTAATATAATATTCATAGTCCACTTCCTTAATAATAGTATATGAAAATTATATTATTTGGTGTTTTGTAAAACAGTAAATAAATTTTTAGCAACTTCTTTGGGCAATACTTCTTCTAATTGTTCAATTGTGGCTTCTTTTAATTTTTTAACAGACCCAAAATGTTTTAATAACTCTTTTTTTCTCTTTGGTCCAATGCCTTCAACATTGTCTAAAATAGATTGAAATAAAGATTTAGAACGTACATTTTTATGGAAAGAAATTGCATAACGGTGTACTTCATCTTGCATACGTGTAAGTAAAAAGAAAAGCTCACTTTTTTTATCAATACTAATTTCATTAAAATCACTATCAATCAAAACAGCTGTTGAATGATGATCATCTTTAGCTAGTCCACATACTTTAATACCAATATTTAAACTATCAATGACTTCTTTTGCAACTTTAATTTGTCCTTTACCTCCATCAACAATAATTAAATCTGGCTTTTTTAATCCTTCAACAAGCACACGATAATAACGACGATAAATAACTTCTTTCATACTGCCATAATCATCAGGACCTTCAACCGTTTTGATTTTAAATTTACGATAATCTTTTTTAGAAGGAACTCCATCAACAAAACAAACCATCCCTGCAACTGCATAAGCTCCTTGAATATTAGAGTTATCAAACAATTCAATTCTTCTAGGAGTAATCATATTTAATTTTTCACCCAATTGTTTAATAGCACCTACAGTTGCCTTTTGATTCTTTTCAATCAATAAAAATTTCTTTTCTAAAGCTTCTTTCGCATTATTTGTAGCCATTTCTACAAGTTTTGCTTTTTGTCCTTTTTGAGGCTTAATAATTTTACATTCAACAATTTCCTCTAATAAAGTTGTATCAATATCCTCTGGCAATAGAATTTCTTTAGGATACGTATTCTCTTGATAAAACCCTACAATAAATTGCGTAATTTGTTCATGAACATCTTGTAAAGGTACTAGATTTAAATCTCTTGCAAGTAATTTTCCATTTCTCATAAAGAAAAGTTGTAAAGAAAGATACCCTTTATCTTGATAATAACCAAAAATATCTCGATCAATTTGATCTGCAAATTGAACATGTTGTTTACTTGTAACATGATTAATATGCTGGATCAAATCACGGTATTCTTTCGCAAGTTCAAAATTTAAACTTTCTGAAGCTTGCATCATTTTATTTTGTAAATCATCTATGATTTCTTTGGTATCTCCTTGAATAAATTGTGTAATTTGTTTAGTTATTTTTTTATATTCTTCTTCATCCACTTCATTGACACATGGTCCTAAACATTGATTTAATTGATAGTAAAGACATGTTTTTTTAGGAACGTGATTACATTTTCTAAGAGGATACAGACGATTTAATAATTTAAATGTTTCTCTAGCTGCTGTACCATCTGGAAAGGGACCAAAGTGTTTATGTTTTTTATCCTTAGCGTTTCTAACAATTTTCAATCTTGGATGTCTTTCTTTTGTTAATTGGATATAAGGATAATATTTATTATCCATAAAACTAATATTATATTTAGGTGCGTAATCTTTAATTAAGTTAATTTCTAATAAAAGTGCTTCCTTTTCACTATCTGTCACAATATATTCAAAATCAACAATTTCTTGAACGAGCTTTGTTGTTTTATAATTATGACTTCCCATAAAATAAGAGGAAACCCTATTTTTTAATTTCTTTGCTTTTCCAACATAAATCACCGTGCCATCTTTATCTTTCATTAAATAACAGCCTGGTTGCATTGGTAAAAGTGATAACTTATCTTTAATATATTGAAGATCCATTATTCAAAATATACCACTGTTGCACCTAATCCACCTTCATTAGGTCCACCATCTTGATAAGACTTTACATATTTATTTCTATCCAATAACTTTCTAACACCTTTTCTTAAAACACCTGTTCCCATTCCATGGATTATTCGTACTGTTGAATAGTTTGATACGAGTGCCCCATCAATAAATTTATCTACTGCATTCATTGCTTCTTCATAACGCATACCAATAATATTAAGTTCATAACTTTGTTTATTAGCTCTTCTTAATGAACGGATATTAGATGTTTCTTTCTTTTCTGGTACTTTTTCATGCATGAATTGAACTTCTGTTTTTTTAGCATTCAACTTTAAACCACCCATTGAAATTGTCAACATTCCTTTTTTATTAATATCAACGACTTCACCTTGGCGATTAACGGATAACACTTTAACAATATCACCTATTTTATAATCATGGTTTTCATGATTTTCAACCTGTTTCTTTTGATGTTTTAAATCACCTAATTGTTTTTTTGCTTGAATAACTTGATGTGGCTTAATTTGCCCTTGTAATTCTTTTAAAATTGCATCTGCTTTATTTTGTGCTTCTTCAAGAATCTTATTCGCATCACTTTGAGCATCTTCAATCATTTTTTCTTTTTTAGATTGATAATTATCTATCAATTGTTGATAATGTTTTTCTTTATCAGCTGTTTCTTTTTGTAATTTTTCAAGTGCTTCTTTTTCTTGTAAAACAGCTGATAATTCTGATTGTAATTTTTCTAATAATTTTTGTGATGTTGTCATACTTTCATCTTTGATGATGAAAGCATGTTGAATAATATCTTGATTTAAACCTAAATGTTTTGAGATTTCAATAGCATAAGAATTTCCTACACTACCATCTAATAAACGATAAGTAGGTTGCATTTTTTCTTGATCAAATTCAACCGAAGCAATCTTAATATAATCCGATTCTTTCGCAAACTCTTTTAATGCACTATAGTGAGTAGAAGCTAAAATATAAGCACCTTTTTTATGTAAATAAGTTAAAATAGCTTCTGCTAAACTTTCACCTTCTTTAGGATCAGTTCCTGAACAAATTTCATCAATTATAACTAAACTATCTTTTGTTGCATGTTGCGTAATAAAAACCAATCTTTTCATATGCGATGAAAAAGTAGAAAGTGATTGTTCAATAGATTGTTCATCACCCACATCAACAAAAACATCATCAAATAATGGAAGTTTTGCTTGTGTGACTGGAATTGGAAGTCCACAAATAGCCATTAAAGAAAGTAATCCCGCTGTTTTTAAAGCAACTGTTTTACCCCCTGTATTACTTCCACTAATGAGTAAAATATCTTGTGGTTTCTTTAATACAATATCATTAGCGACAACTTCTTTTTGATCAATCAAAGGATGTCTTGCTTTAAGCAGTTCAATTTCCTGACAATTTTCATCAACGACTGGTATCACCATATCTAACTTTTTACCATATTCACTAATAGCAAAAATAGTATCCATTTCTATCATGATTTCTAAATCTTCATTTAAAACACGATCATAACTTCTTACCTTTTTTGTAAGCTCTAATAAAATACGATGAATTTCTAGTTGTTCATCCTGTCTAATTTGTGAAAGTTGATTGTTGTAAGCAACTATTTCTTCTGGTTCTACATAAGTTGTTCTTCCAGAAGAAGAATGTCCATGATGAATTCCCTTGATTTGATTTTTATAAGAAACATTGACTGGTAAAACAAAATGATCATTTCTTGTTGAAATGACATCATGAGATAAATAATCTTTATTTTGTGCTTTTAATGATTCAATTTTTTTTCTCATGTTGGCTTCAATCGCTGAAATTTGTCTTCTTAAACGATAGAGTTCATAACTAGCATGATCATAAATATTTCCACTTGGATCAACACATTTTAAAATTTCATTATATAAATCTTTAGGTAAATATAGTAATGAAAGTGTTTCTAGTAGATGTGTTTGATCAATTTCTTGATCTAAATAGGCTTGTACTTCTTGTACATTTTTTAATATTTGTACAATTTTTAATAAATCCTGTGGATAACAAACACCACCTTTTTGAGCTTTTTGAAGTATTTCTTTAATGTCTTCATAAGGTGCTAAAGGAATACGACCATAAGCATAGATTATTTTCATAGCACTTGAAATATCATCTTGGTAGAGTTTTAAATCATCAATATCTTGAAATGGCTGAATTTGACCTATCTTATTCTTTGCCATTTCACTAAAACAATATTGTTTAATATGATCTTGAATAAAAGAAAATTCTAATGTTTGATAACTCTTTTTCATTTCTAATGTCCTTTCGTTAAAAGATTGATATCAATATCATAATTTTGACATAAAGAAGATATTCTTTGATAATCTTCTTGATTTAACGTCTGTAAATCTATTTCACTATAATAGTTATAAATAAAATCTTTGATTGTTTCATCATCTAACCACTTATTTTGACTAGCTTCTTCAATAAAATTTGTTACCATAGATACTTGCTTTTCATCAGACATAGATACATCTAAATGTACTAATTGATTTATATTTTCAAAATCAGCAATAGAAGAAAAATAATGTGGCATTGTATCTACAATAAAAGAACCTAAATATGTTTGTTCAATTGTTTCTTTTCCTTGATTTATAAAAGGAATAAAAATCATTGAAATAACAAAATAAACAATGAAAATTCCTTCAATAATTGATAAAACGACTCCTAATAAATGATCAAATAATTTTGTTATTTTTAACAAAGAAACAATTTTCTTTAAAACTGGTTTTAATAAAATACCTATTCCCTTTAAAAGAAAATAAATAACAATAAATAAAATAACAGCAACTAACAATTGATTCATCTTTATACCAATAGGTTCTAATAAACCTTCTAATTGATAAAGTGTAATCAATTTAGATAAAGGAAAAGAAAAATTAATTGTTAGAAAATACGCCATAAAGAGACTTAAAAAGTCATAAAGTCGAATAATGAATCCTTTTAAATAACCAATCAATGTATATATAATAAGGAATAAACCTATAATTATATCGATTATGTAGGGATTATTTAATAAAGCCATAAATACCTCCTTGCAATTATTGTATCAAAACAAAAATATAGTGTCAAAATTTGAAAAATATGCTATAATTAGTATATATGGTAGGAGGAAAGAAATGACATGAATGTAGCAAATAATAACAAACCAATGAATATTATAGATATGCATGTTGAAAACTACGCCCCTTTAAGTGATGGTGGTCCATCAAACCAAGAAAAAAAATACTACCCTTATTCTCATATCGGGTGTGATGAAACAGGATCAGGTGATTTTTTTGGACCATTATGTGTTGTTGCATGCTATATCGATGAACGTGATTATGATTGGTTGACGTGCCTAAATGTTCGTGATCCTAAACTCATGACACCTCAAGAAGTTATTGAAATTGCTAGAGAGATCAAAGATCGACTTGTTTATAGTTTGTTGATTCTTGATAATTCTCACTACAATCAAATGGCAGCTGCTGGTAATAATCTAGCAAATATCAAAGCAAAACTTTATAATCAAGCCGTTACAAATGTAATGCAAAAAGTTGCAATGAAAGTTGATAAAAAAGTCGTAAATCAATTTGTTTCACCTAAAACGTATTATAATTATTTAAAAAGTGAAGTAATCGTTGTTAAAGATTTGTCTTTTGAACAAAAAGGAGAAGAACAATATTTTGCAATTATGTGTTCGTCTATTCTTTCAAAATATGCCTTTTACCAATATTTTAATAACATGTCTAGAAGCTTAAAAATTAAATTACCTCGTGGTAATACAAGCTCAGTCGTTGACCATGTTGCTGTAAGTATTGCTAAAAAGTATGGTAAAAAAATGTTACTTAAAGTAACGAAAACTAATATGACTAATTATAAGCGTATTAAAGATGTAATTTAAGGTCTTCCGAAGAAGACCTTTTTATTTTACAAACTATTTAATTCAAATGCAGGAATTTTTGTATATTTTACACCTGCTGCATCCAACATGCGTTTAGCTGCACGATCACTATCTGTTCCATTATATTTATCATCTTCGTAAATGATTTCTTTAATACCACTTTGAATGATTGCTTTAACACATTCATGACATGGAAATAAAGAAACATAAATGGTACATCCTTGTAAATGAGAAATGCTATTTAAGATGGCATTTAATTCTGCATGAACAACATATGGATATTTTGTATCATACAAATCCCCTTCTCTTGCTGCCCATGGAAACTGATCATCTTCGCATCCCCATGGAAGTCCATTATATCCTACTCCTACGATCTTATTTTCTGGAGAAACAATACACGCTCCTACTTGTGTATTAGGATCTTTTGAACGATAAGCTGAAAGTTTTGCAACTCCCATAAAATATTGTTGCCAACTAATAATCTTTTTAGACATTTTATTCTCCTTTCAATTCATCAAGTTTTGCTTGAAAATAATCAGGTAAAGGACATTCAAACTCTAAATATTCACCTGTTGTAGGATGAATAAATCCCAATTTTTTAGCATGTAAGAATTGTCCATGACTTTGATCATCTTTTTTCTTTCCATACTTAGGATCTCCATAAACTGGATAACCAATATAAGACATATGCACCCTAATTTGATGTGTTCTTCCTGTTTCAAGTCGACATTCAATTAAAGACATATTTTCATATCTTTCTAATACTGTAAAATTAGTAATTGCTTCTTTACTATTATTTTTTGTGACTGCCATTTTTTGACGATCATTGACATCTCTACCAATTGGCGCATTGACTTTACCATGAACATGTGGAATAACGCCATGGACTAAAGCCACATAACGACGTGTAACACTATGTTCTTTTAACTGTTCACTCAATGATTTATGAGCTTTATCATTTTTTGCTACCATTAATAAACCACTTGTTTCTTTATCTATACGATGAACAATACCAGGACGATTAACACCATTGATTCCTGATAAATCCTTACAATGATAAAGTAAAGCATTTACTAAAGTGCCACTATAAATACCTGCACTTGGATGAACAATCATCCCTGAAGGTTTATTGACAACGATGACATCTTGATCTTCATAAACGATATCTAAAGGAATATCTTCTGGTAAAACATCCATATCCTTATTATCAGGTATTGTGATTTCAATATCATCATTCATTTTAATTTTATAACTTGCTTTTTCAATTTTTCCATTTACAAGAACATGACCTTCTTTAATATATTCTTGAATAAGTGTTCTTGATAAATCAGGAATTGAATTCATAATAAACTTATCTAAACGTACATTTTCTTCATTAATCTCTAATTTTCTTTTTTCCATTAATATAATCCTCAAATATAATCTCTAAAATAATCAATCCTACTCCTATCACTACCGCCATATCAGCAATATTAAAAATAGGAAAATCATAACCAAAAATAATAAAATCAATAAAATCTCTCACATATCCAAAATATAAACGATCTGTTAAGTTTCCAACTAACCCTGCAAAAGTTAAAACAATTCCATAACGTGTTAACCTTTGTGCTTGAGTTGTCTTATTAAAAAAATAAAACATAAAGATAGCCGCAGCCAATGAAACAATAATAAATAAACTTATATGTCCTGATAACATTCCCCAAGCTGCCCCTTGATTGTGCGAATATGTATAATAAAAGAAATTATCGATAATCGCTTGTGATTGTCCTAGTTTCATTGAAGAAGACACTAATATTTTTGTAAATTGATCTCCTACAACAATCACTAAAAAAGTAACAATATATAATATCCAATTTTTCTTACTTACATTTTTCATTTTATCACCAAGGACATTATACAATAAAGCTTTTTAAAATCCTAGTATGACTTTTATAAGATATATAGTATTAAATACTATTTTATATAGTTTATATTGCAAAAAAAATGATAATCTATAAAATATATAATGAGGTGAAATTATGAATAAAGAAACACTAGAAAATATTATAGAAAAAGAAAGTCATAAAAGTACGATTACATCTAAAGATATTCCTGATTTAGATTTATATATGGATCAAATCATGACCTTATTTGATAATCATTTAGCCAATCATAAAAAAAAGGAAGACGATAAATTATTAACTAAAACAATGATCAATAATTATTCCAAAGCGAAAGTCATTACACCTGTTAAAGGAAAAAAATACACCAAGGAACAAATCATTCAAATGTTGATCATTTATGAATTAAAAAATAATCTTTCCATCCAAGAAATTAAAGACTTATTAACACCTATTTATGAAAGTGATGATGATTTATCAAAGCTTTATGATCATTTTATAGAAATTAAGCATTCTTTAAATCAACAACTCCAAAAAATGATTCAAAAGATAATTGATGACTATCAATTAACAATTGAAAATTATCAAGATTTATTTTTATTAGTATCAGTTTTATCTTCGTTAAGTCATTCACTTACAAATATAGGAGAAATGCTTATTGAAACCAAAGAGCTATAGTTTAAAACTATAGCCAACTTTTATTTTTTCTTCGTTTACTATCTATTTATTTTTCTATATAATGTATACAAAAAGTGAGGTATCTATATGAAAATTAATGAATTACTAAAGAAAAGACCAACATTGTCTTTTGAAATATTTCCACCAAAAAATAATGAAAATGATATTACATCTATTTATGCAACAATTGATGAACTTGCTAAGATGAATCCTGATTTTATTTCTGTCACTTATGGGGCTAATGGTTCTACATCTAAAAATACTTGTAAAATTGCTTCAACCATTAAAAATAAATACGGCATTGAATCTGTGGCTCATTTAACATGTATGAATAATACAAAAGAAGAAATTAAAGAAATTTTAGAAGAACTTAAAGAAAATGGAATTGAAAATGTTCTTTCTTTACGTGGGGACTATCCTAAAGATAGTGATGGTATCAATCACGGAGATTTTAAATATGCCAGTGAATTAAATGAATTTATTGAAGAAAACTTTCCTAATGATTTTTGTTTATCTGGAGGATGTTATCCAGAAACTCATTATGAAGCTAAAAATTTCGAAGAAGACCTTTTAAATCTAAAGAAAAAAGTAGATGCAGGAGCTAAATATCTTGTCACTCAAATTTTTTATGATAATCAATATTATTATCGTCTTGTAAGAGAAGCAAGAAAAATTGGTATTACTGTTCCTATTCTTGCAGGAATCATGCCAGCACATAATCCTAAACAATTAAAAAATATTGCAAAAATGTCTAATTGTTCTGTTCCATTTGATCTAGCTGCTATGATTGATCGTTTTGCTAGCCATCCTCAAGCAGGTAGAGAAGTTGGTCTACATTATGCAACTTATCAAATTATTGATTTAATGACTCATGGGGTTGATGGTATTCATATTTATACAATGAATAAACCTGAAATTGCTAAAGAAATCTTAAAAAGAACGGAATATATTCGTGATGAATTTTTTAAAGATTAAAGAAAATGCTTTAAAATATTTAGGTTATCATCACCAAATAATAGATGAAAAACTTGATTGCTTGATTGATGAATGTATAGAGGAGATTAATCAAATGAGTTCTTTTAAAGCAACTTATCGCAAATTTCCTCTTTCTTTTCATCCTTTAAGAATTGACGAATTAAATTTAAACTTAGATTATCCAGATTTAAATCAATTATTTAAAAACTGTCATGAGATTATTTTAATCAGTTGTACTTTAGGTATTCAAATTGATCGAAAAGCACATTACTATAGTCATATTGATATGACAAAGGCAACTGTTTTGGATGCTGTTGCAAGTAGTTATTTAGAAACAAAATGTGATGAATATGAAAATGAACAGTTTATTGGTAAAAGAACTTTTCGTTTTTGTCCAGGATATGGAAATGTGCCTATTGAACTCAATAAAGAACTAGCTAGAGTAATGGAATGTTATAAGAAGATTGGTTTGACTGTTCAAGAAAGCAATATTCTTTTGCCACAAAAATCAATGATTGGTCTCATTGGTTTAGGAGATAATCGAAGAGAAAAAACTTGTTTGAATTGTTTTCATATAAAAGATTGCAATTTTAGAAAGAGAGGACAAACATGTTACGCGAAAGATTAAATAAAGAACTTCTCATTTTTGATGGTGGATTTGGTTCACAACTTCAAGAATTAGGAATGAAGGCTGGAGAAATTCCAGAATACTATAATATTGAACATCCTGAAATAATTATTGATATTCATCAAAGATATTTAAAAGCTGGTGCTGATTTTATTACAACCAATACTTTTGGTGCGAATCCTTTAAAATTAGAACAACACCAATATAATTATCAAGAAGTGATTTTAGCAGCCGTAAAAAACGCAAAAGAAGCTAAAAAAATCAAACCTGATGCTTATATTGCTTTAGATATTGGACCAATTGGAAAACTTATGGAACCTATGGGAACTTTAACTTTTGATGAAGTTTATCAAAGTGTCAAACAAATGGTTGAACTTGTAAAAGATGAAGTTGATGTTGTCTTGTTTGAAACAATGACAGATATTTATGAATTGAAAGCTAGTATTTTAGCAGTTAAAGAATGTAGTGATCTTCCTATTTTTGCGACAATGACTTTTGAAACAAGTGGACGTAGTTTATCAGGATGTGATCCACTTACAATGGTGAATGTCTTAGAAGGATTAAAAGTGGATGCTTTAGGTATTAACTGTTCATTAGGACCTACTGAAATGGCTCCTATTATTGAAAACATTTTAGAAAGTACTTCTTTTCCTGTGATGATTCAACCTAATGCTGGTTTACCATTACTCGTTGATGGTAAAACAACTTATCCAATGAAAGCAGATGAATTTATTGAAGCAATTGTCCCTCTTGTAAAGAAAGGAATTGCGATTGTTGGTGGATGTTGTGGAACAACACCTGAATTTATTCAAAAATTGAAAGAAAATTGTCCAACAATGGTAACACCAAGACATATTTTATCTACTACTCGCGTTTCATCAGGAACAACAACTGTTGAATTTGGAAAACACGTTGTTGTTTGTGGAGAACGTTTAAATCCAACAGGAAAGAAAAAATTAAAAGCTGCTTTAAAAGAAGAACGTTATGATGAGCTTGTTGTAGAAGCTATCAAACAAGAACAAGCAGGTGCTCATGTTTTAGATGTCAATGTTGGTTTACCTGGTATTGATGAACCAAATGTAATGAAACATGTTATTAAATTACTTCAAGAAGTTATTCAACTTCCTTTACAAATTGATAGTTCTAATTTTCAAGCAATTGAAGAAGCTTGTCGTTATTATAATGGAAAACCACTTATTAACTCTGTTAATGGAAAAGATGAAACCATGGAAGCTATCTTCCCTGTTGTTAAAAAATATGGTGGTGTCGTTATTGGTTTGGCTTTAGATGAAAATGGAATTCCACCAAAGGCAAAACAAAGATTTGAAATTGCTAAAAAGATCATAAAAAAAGCTCAAGAATATGGAATTGATAAAAAAGATATCATTATTGATTGTCTTGTTTTAACAGCTTCAGCTCAACAAAAAGAAGTTATGGAAACAGTAAAAGCTGTTGCTATGGTTAAAGAACTCGGTGTTCATACAGTTTTAGGAGTAAGTAATGTTTCCTTTGGTTTACCAAATCGTCCATTACTTAATAAAACTTTTTTAGCGATGGCAATGTCTGCAGGACTTGATTTACCAATTATCAATCCATTAGATCAAGAATTGATGAATACAATCGATGCTTTCAATGTTCTTTATAATTATGATCAAGATGCAACAAATTACATTCAAAAACAAGCACAAAGTCAAGTTGTATTACCTAAACAAACAACTTCATTTTCTTTGAATGATGTTGTCTTACACGGTTTAAAAGATGAAGTTAAAAAAGCAACAGAAACAGCTTTAGAAAGTCAAGATGGTCTAACCATTGTCAACGAAATATTAATACCTGCTCTTGATCAAATTGGTAAGGATTATGAAACCGGTAAAATCTTCTTACCACAATTAATTCAATCGGCTGAAGCAAGTAAAATTGCTTTTGATGTCATTAAACAAACTTTCAAGACAACTGAATCTTCTAAAGGTCCTGTTTTAATTGCGACAGTCCATGGTGATATTCATGACATTGGTAAAAATATTGTGAAAGTTGTTTTAGAAAGTTATGGTTATCAAGTCATCGATTTAGGAAAAGATGTTCCATCTGAAGTTATTTTAGAAGCTTATCATAAACATCATCCAAAAGCTATTGGTCTTTCTGCATTAATGACAACAACTGTTGTTTCAATGGAAGAAACTATTACTTTACTCAAACAAGAAGAAAACATGTGTCCGATTTTTGTTGGTGGTGCTGTGTTAACCGAAGATATCGCCCAAGATATTCATGCTGATTACTATACAAAAGATGCCATGGCTGCTGTAAATTTATTAAATGAAATTGTACATTAAAAGGAAGTCTTAAAAACTTCCTTTTACTATATGATTTAAAATTTGTCCACAAACATAAGCATCATCATATGCACGATGGGCATTTTCGTTTTTTATATGTAAATAATGAGCAATTGTCCCTTGTTTATAATTATAAGGTCCATGGATATATTTTCTTGATAATTGCAATGTATCTACATAACAAATTTTTCCATCTAGTTCTAATCGATCAAAAGTTGTCTTTAAAAAAGACATATCAAATCTTGCATTATGAGCACAAACAATAATATTTCCTTCAAGTGCTTCTTTCATAAATTCTTGAAACAGGGCATAAGCTTCTATTTCCTTTGGTTGATTTTCTAACATTTCATTTGTGATATGTGTAAGATTAGAAATAAATTCTGATATTTCAACTTCCGCATTGACAAGCGTATTAAACTTTTGTATTGCTTTTCCATTTTCAAAAAAAACAGCTCCTAATTCAATAATTTTTTCCTTTTGAGGATCTAGACCTGTTGTTTCCACATCAAAAGCGATAAATCTTTTTTCAAGTTGTTTTTTAACTTCTTGATCATATTTTACCTTAATAAGTTCTAACATTTTATAATCTCTCTAAAAAATGAGCAAGTCTTTGATAACATTTATGGAATGAAGCCAAATTTAATTTTTCATCAGGCGTATGGATATCAAACATATCTGGCCCTAAAGTAATAATATCTAAATCTTGAAGCGTACCTTTAAAAATTCCTGTTTCTAATCCACCATGTGTTCCCTCTTCTTTTAAAGTAATACCTTCTGTTTCCTTTACAAAATCAACATATTTTTTTCTAAGCTTAGAATCTTCATCATAATTCCATCCAGGATAATTATTATCTAAAATATATTTTGCATTAAACATAGTTGCTAGTAAACTTAATTGGTTTGAGAGTTCATCTTTAGCTGATTCCATTGGTGAACGAATTGAAAAATAAATATTAAATTTTTCATTCATTTCAACAACCCCCATATTTAATGAAACATTTGTAAGATCCATTTTTAAAGATTTATGCATAAAACCATTAGGCATTAAATACATCATTGAAACTATTTCTTGGCTTTCTTTAACTGAAATCACTTCATTTAAAGAATCTGTTTTTTCTAAACGAACAAAAACGTGATCATCACTTTCTTTTAACTCTTCTTTTAAATCATTTTCTACTTTTAAAACAACTTCTTTAATTTTTTCAAAATCATCATTTGAAGCAAAAACACTGACACATTCACGAGGAATAGCATTATCCTTTAAACCACCTTTAAAACTTCCTAATGAAAATTCAATATCATTTAAAGAAAGATGATAATAAACACGTGCCATCATTTTGTTAGCATTTCCTCTTTCTAAATGAATAACACCACCTGAATGTCCACCTTGTAAACCACCTACATAAAGTTGATAACAAGGTAATGTATTTTTTTGATAAGAAAGTTCTTTTTCAACAACTGCTCTTCTTCCCCCAGAACAGCTTACAGTAATAATATCTTCTTCTCCACTATCTAAACCAATCATTTTTTTAGCTTTTAAAGTACTTTTATCAAGTCCCATAGCACCATTAAGTCCAACTTCCTCTTGTACTGTAAAAACACATTCTAATGCTGGATGTTTTAAACTTTCATCATCTAAAATAGCAAGCATATAACATACCCCTACGCCATCATCAGCTCCTAGTGTTGTTTTATTGGCATGTAAAAATCCATCTTCTTCAATAAGTTCAATTGGATCTTTTGAAAAATCATGATCACTATCATTATTTTTTTCACAAACCATATCCATATGTCCTTCTAACATCACAGTTTCATGATCTTCATATCCTTTAGTTGCTTCTTTAAACAATACGATATTATGCATTTTGTCCCTTACATATTTTATATTTCTTTCTCTTGCAAAGTTTTCTACATAATCACAAATTGCTTTTTCATTATAAGATCCTCTTGGAATCTTTGAAATTTCTCTAAAATAATATTCTACTTTTTCCATATAATTTCCCCTATACTAATGTTCTATTCATCCACTTATTGGATTTATATCTAATCATAAAACAAATCGATCTAAAAATCCAGTCAACAATCATGGCCCACCATACACCGATGACTCCCATATGTAAATATAAGGCAAATACATAGCTCAACGCAAAACGGAAAGTCCACATTGAAAATGTCGAAACAACCATTGTAAAAGTTGCATCATTAGCAGCACGTAAAGTATTTGGGAAAGAAAATGCCATTGGCCAAACAAAGAAATCAAAGACACAGTGAAGTGAAACCATTGATACCGCTAAATTGGCTGTTGCTTGTGGTAAAGCATAAAATCTTAAAATATATCTTACGCCTACAAGTAAAATACCTGCCGAAACAATAGTAGAAATATAAGCAATGATCATTAATTTCTTTGTATAATATTTAGCTTGTTGATAATCATTAGCTCCTATACATTGACCAACAACTGTTAAAATAGCAAGTCCTAAAGCCATTCCTGGAACAACCGCAATTGATGTTAAACTAAAGGCAACAGCATGGGCTGCAATCGCTGCTGTTCCAAAGGTTGATGCAAGTCTTTGTACAAGAATTTTCCCCATTTGGAACATTCCATTTTCTAAACCATTAGGAATACCAATTTTTAGAATTCTTTTTACTGTTGAAAAATCAAACTTATATTTTAAATAAGTATCAATATGTACAATATGTTCTTTATTTAATAACATATATAAAATAATAAATGAACAGAACATTCTTGAAAGTAAAGTAGCTATCGCTGCCCCTTTTACTGACATATTTAAAATAAAAATAAATAAATAATTTAAAACAATATTTCCAATATTCATATAAAATGAATTTGTCATGGCCACTTTACTATTTCCCATAGATCTAAATAAAGCAGCACCTCCATTAAATAGTCCTATAAAAGGATAAGATAAGGCTGAAAAGAAAAAATAAGTTCTTGCATAAGCCATCACATCACTTTCAATATGACCAAAAATCAAATTCAATAACGCACCATTAAAAATCATACATAAAATCATAATAACAAGCGATAACCCTAAAATGGTAAATAAAAGTTGTTTGGCACTATGACAGGCCATCTTTTCATCTTTTTTACCAATATATTGCGAACAAACAACAGCTCCTCCTGTCGCAAGTGCTGAAAAGATATTGATAATCAACACATTCAAGCCATCGACAATACTAACTCCCGAAACTGCACTTTGACCACATTGAGAAACCATCATTGTATCAAAAATCCCAATTGTCAGTGCTAATACCTGTTCTATAATTAAAGGTATTATTAATTTTTTTAAATCTCTATTACTAAATAACAAAATAATCACTTCCTCGCATCTATTATATACCTCTAAAATGTTCTTGTTTTTCACTTTCAAAAAATGAAAAAGATCTAATGCATGTTGCGATCTCGCCAACAATCATTAGATCTTGAACTTCCATCATTATAAATAATATAAGGAACTTCCCTTCTTCTTTCATATCCTTCTTCATTTTTTAATAAATCTTGTATAATTGAAAGACGTTTATGACCATCTTTACAATAATATTTTCCATCAATAATATTGACTTTAATAGGAAAAGATAAGCCTATTCTTTTTATAGAGTCATACATTGATTGAGGATAAGGACAATATTCAAAATTTATTTCTTGAAAGTTTATTTTTCTAATTCTCATTTAATGTTAAATTCCTTTTCAAAGAAATCAGCAATACCATCTTCATCCACTGTTAAAGTCACTGTAGAAGCATGTTTTTTAACTTCATCATCAGCATTTCCCATAGCTATAGAAGTTCCTACTAAATGAAACATTTCAATATCATTTTCACCATCACCAAAAGCATATGTATTTTCTTTTGGAATATTTAATTTTTGATATAAATATTCACACGCTGTCCCTTTTGTATAACCTTGAGGATGTACATCCATACGAATATGTCCTGTATCATAGGCATTAATTGACCATTCTTTTGGTAACATGTCTAAAGCTTCATGCAAGTCTTTAGCATTATGGAAAAGCGCAGTTACTGTATTGGCTTTAATATCCTGAAAACGCCAATTATCATTATAATCATCAGGTAGTTTATCTGTCCCATTATAAAGTCTTAAATGTTTTTTAATAAGTTCACCATCTACATCACTAAAATAACTTGTTGCTCTTTCACTGATAATATATTGTCCATTGGTAGCTTCATAAACACTATTTTGTAAGTTTAAATCTTTAACTGTAAAAACATTATTTAATAAAACTTCTTGATGGAATTCAATATAGCCCCCATCACAGCCAATAAAACCATCAAAAGGAATTTCATCTAAGCATTCTGGTTTAACCCCTCTTGCACTAGCTACAACAATATAATTTCCTTGTTTTTGAAATTCTTTTAAAGCATGAATTGTTTTATCTGTTGGTTTTAATAATTGATGAGGAACATTGATCATTGTTCCATCAACATCAAAAAACGCAATTTTAGTCATTTGTATGCTCCTTTATATATTTTTCTACTTCTTCTTGATCAGAAAAATGAATTTTTTCTGTTCCAATAATTTGATAATCTTCATGACCTTTTCCTAAAATCATTAAAATATCATTTTCTTTTAATAAACTCATTCCTTTAGCAATGGCAAGATGACGATCATTAATAACTTCATAATCACCACTAACACCTGCTAAAATATCATTAATGATTTTTTGAGGATCTTCTGTTCGTGGATTATCATCTGTAATAATGACATGATCACTATGTTTACAAGCAATTTCACCCATGATTGGTCGTTTTGTCGTATCACGATCTCCCCCACAACCAATAATCGTAATAATTCTTCCTTTTTTAAATTCTTGAGCACTTTCTAAAACATTCAAAGTGGCATCAGGCGTATGAGCGTAATCAACAAAAATACCATTTGTGCTATAAACGATTAACTCCATTCTTCCTTTAGGTGCTTTGAGTTTTGTATTTAAGGCTAAAATATCATCAATTTCATATCCTAATTCATGAATTAAAAGCATCGCTGTAAGATAATTATAAACATTATACCTTCCTACCATTTGAATATGTGTTTGATATTTGTTTTCTTGATATTTAAAAGTAAACGTTGTTCCTAAATGAGAAAATTCAATATTTTGAATCAAAACATCACCCTTTTGATCAGAAATCAAGATATTTTGATTACCTTCTAATTCAAAATGTGAGGCATGTGGATCATCTCCATTAATGACAGCAATTTTCTTTCCTCTTGTCTTTTTAAATAAAAGTTGTTTTGCATTCGCATAATTTTCTAACGTTTTATGAAAATCCAAATGATCTTGTGTTAAGTTTGTAAAAGCAACTTCATCAAACTCTAAGCCATAAATACGATCTTTAGCAAGTGCATGTGAAGAAACTTCCATGACAAGTACTTTACATCCAGCATCTTTTGCTTTAATAAAATAATCATAAAGCACATCTACATCAGGTGTCGTATTCACCATTTTAATAAAATTTCCACAATAGTAAAAACCAATTGTACCCATATAAGCACAAGGAATATCAAGCATGGTCATCATTTGATACATCATATAGCCAATTGTTGTTTTACCATTTGTTCCCGTAACCCCAATTAATTTCATATCTTTGAAATAAGGATAATAATATTTGTACAAATAATCTTTTAAATACGCTCTCGTATCTTTGACAACAACGGTTTCAACATCATAACTTCCTTCTTCAACAATGACTTTCGTTGCTCCATTTTTGATTGCTTGTGGAATGTAATCATGACCATCACGGTTAACATTTCTAATCGCAATAAAAGTATCTCCTGGTTTTACTTTACGTGAATCTGTTTTTAAATCTATTTCCATAATAATCTCCTTAATAAACTAATTGAATTGCATTATGTATACATTTTAAATGATAAGTTCCCGGTTCATATTTTTCACCATCAATATTAACATATTGACTTGTTTTTACCCAAACATCATCTTCTTTAAAATGTTGAAATTTTTTTGTTTTATGTAACTTATTGGTAATGAGTCCTTTTAAATAATACGGTAATTCTTTTTTAGAAATCTCGCCCACCACAGACATATCAATCATCCCATCATCTAAAGATGAATAATATCCTGCCTGATATCCTCCACCAAAATAATGTCCATTACAGAACGTACATATAAGAACATTTCCTTGATAGATATCTTGATTATAAGTATAAATTTCTGTTGGATAAAACTTCAAATGAAAGATCTTATCTAAAATTGTAAAACTATATTGTAAAATACGCGGTGCAATAGTTGTCTTACGATTGGTATTGACGATATTACCAACATCTGCATCTAAACCACAACAAAATACGTTCACACAATAAAGGTCGTCTCGACATTGAATCACATCAATGGGTTTTGCTTCCTTTTCAAGAGATTCTTTAAATATTGTCATAGCATCCAAATTTTTATAAATGCTTCTAGCAAAATCATTACCTGTTCCTTGAGGTATCACCACTAGTTGATGGTGACTTCCCACCATACCATTAACTACTTTATGAACAAAGCCATCGCCACCAATAGCGTATAAACGGCAAACTTCTTTTTCTTTTTGATAAGATAAAGCAATCTTGCGCGCATCATCTAAATCCTTGGTATAGCGTAATTCATAGTGTTTTCCCTGCATTGAAGAAACAATACAATTGACCAATGTTTTGGACGTATGAGGTTTTAATATAAAAATATGTTTCATGTTCATCACCTTATCCATTATAACATAAAAGAGAGTGCAATTAACACTCTCTAATAATTAAACTATAAGATTCATATTGATCTTCTTGAAGATAAAAATAATTTAATTTTTTATCAAATTTAGAAATTACTTTAATAATAACACAACCATTCTTTTCTTTAATTAAAACTGTTAATTTTTTATTTGAACAGATAAAAACATCTTCTATAAATTGAATGATTTTTTGAATATTTTCTTGATGATCCAACTGAATCATCTTTTCAATCGAACATATAACTTTAAAATCATAATCTTGCTTTCTAAAATCATTCAAACAATCACTCAACAAATCATCAAAGATTTCATTTCCTGTATTCAATAGAAATCTAGAATTTAAAATATTTTCTATTTCTTGATCAACAAATTTCTTAACATCATTTTCCTCTGTCATATTTTCTATCTTCTTTAAAACATAAATCATTCGATGCTCTTTTGTCAGTATTTCTTGATGTAATCTTTGAATATGAGAAATATTTTTTCTTTGGCTTTGATATTGTAATTGTACACGTTCTAACTTAACTTTATTTTCACTTTCTTTCATTAAAATAAAATAAAGAAAAATAAACAAACAAATAAGCAAAATAAAGAAAGTCATCATAAAAAGCGTATAGGTATCTAAATGATGCTTTGTTATTTGTCTTGCAAAAATATAAAAGATAAAAACAAATAATACAAGAATAGAAAAAATAATAGTTTCTTTAAAAATATGATATACATCTTTTTTACCATTGATCATTTCATTTATAAATAAACAAACTCCTCCAAATAACATCTTTGATAAAAATAAAAATAATTGTAAAATCAAAATATTTTGAACACCAATATAACCATATAAACTTTCACTATAACAATTACAAACAAAAAGAATTAAAACAAGTAATAATGGATAAAGAACATGTTCTACTCTTCTTTCTTTTTGAATATATTCTAAAAAAATAAAATGCATCAAAAATAAACTTCCTAAATAAAGAAATGTTGAAAAGCTAAAAAATGAAAGCATACTCCCTAAAAAAGCCGTCTTTAACACATACTCTTTTTTATCTTCCAAGTTTAAAAAGTATCCCAGAAAATAGGCTAAAAGAATATTTTCAATAATTCTTAAAATAAATTCTATAAACATGTCATTAAATACCTTTCATAAAGATTTTTAAAGTTCTTTTGATAAATTCTACCTATCGTATATTCTTGATTTTCATATGTAATTTTATTTCCTTTTACATTCTTTACTTGATATAAAGAAATGGCTAGATTCTTTTTTATTTGTATAATGAAATACTTTTCATTTTCTTGACAGAAATTTTTTAATGAATCCTTAAGTGTATATGTCTTTTCTTTGGTTGTAATAATAACATCATGATCTAAAGAAATAACAGAAAGAATATCTAAAGGATTGATATATATTTTTTGATGATTGATATTTAAGGTCATTGCTGTTTGTTGTAAAGAGTAATTTAATTGATTAAATACTTCTTTAAGATCTTCTTGATAATGTTTCTTTCTAATAAATTGAAAAGGCTGTACAGAAAAAGTTTGAAAGACAAGATCTTCCCTTTGAGAAATAAAAATGATAATAAGTTGAGGATTATATATTTTTAGCTTTTTAGCTAAAGCTATACCATCTTCACTTTTTAAATCAATATCTAAAAAACAAATATCATATTTTTGAAGATCATTAAATTTTTGATAAAGACACTTTGTTTCTAATTCAATTATTTTATCTTTAAAATAAACCTTAAAATCATTTTCCAATTGCTTTAACATTTCTAAATCATCATCACAAAATAACACTTTCATCTTTATTTTCCTTTTTTATACTTTAAATAGAGAACAATTAAAACAATTAAAATAATTGCGACAACAACTGATAAAGAAACTTCTATCGGTTTATAAAAAACACCGATACTTCCTGATAAAAAAATCATGGCTAATAAACATAAAATAACAGTAATAATAATTCCTTTTTTCATAATAACCTCCATATAAAAACGATTGATCTATGATCAATGTATCATAAACCAACCGTTCTTTCATTATTTACAACTTAAATGACATCTTTCAAACATAAATGACATTCTATCTATTAATTGATGAAGCAATTTTATGATAAGTATGTCTTTTACCACGAATCGCAATTGATAAAGCCATGATGTTTTCAGGTAAAGCAATACCACAGAATCCTGCATCTCCAATATGTTGAATATCAATACCGCATCTTTTATTTAATAAAGCAATTTCACGAATTGTTCCTTCATCTGCACCTTCTTGGCTTGTACCAATCGCACTTAATGATAAAGCTCCATGAGCTTTAATATAACGACAAGCTTCAGTCACTTCTTGTTCAGATAAACCTGGAACTGTATTAACTGCTGGCATTAAAATAACATCAGCCCCTGCTTCAATAAAATCTTTAATACTATCCATATCAACAATTGGTTCATCAATTCCAGCTGCATGCATTTTCCCTGCAATAATTAAACCTTTAAAATATTTTTTAGCTTCTTTAATAGCTTCACAAATAGAATGATTTGAAACACCAACACCTGGATTTCCTGTTAAACAAATAAAGTTGAAACCTAATTCTTGAGCTTTAATATAAGTTTCTTTTCTTGCTTGTCTACCTGTAGAAATCACACGTCTTTCTTCCATTAATTCAGCTTCTAAATCAACTGGTTCTAGATTACATCCAATTGGACGACCAACGATTTCTTTTAATTTTTCTACAGGATTATCACATTCTGGTAATCCTTTGATTTCTGGGTTATTACAATCAAAACAATTTAATAAAACCATGTCACTTCCAAATGAAACAGCAAGTTCAGCATTTGTAAGATCTCCTAATAAAGGTTCGATCGCAACAACTGTTTCTGTCATCACAGTTCTTCCTTCACTAGCAAGAATGGCTTGTTTTAATTCTTGACCATCCATTTTCAACATTTCACTACTTGTACAACTTAATAATCTCTTCATTTCTTAAAACCTTCCTTTTCATGTCTCTATTATCCTATATGTATATACAAGAGTCAATTATTGATTATCAATTTGTTCTTGTAATTCTAATAAATAAAGATATCTTTCATTTTTCTCATCAATTTGTTTTTGCAGGTCATCTCTTTGTCTTGAAAGTTCATCAATTTCTTTAAAATCAGTAACACCATTCATCTTCTCTTCAATTTGACTTAAATTTGTTTCTAAATCCATAATGACATCTTCAATTTCTTCAAATTCTTTCTTTTCCATATAAGTCATTTTGATTTTCTTTTGTTTACTTTGTTTATAAGCTAAAGCCCCTTGACCCTTTTCTTTTTCTTCTTTAGTTGTTGTATCAAGATTTTGACTATAACCCCCATTAACATATTTTAAATGTTGATTTTGTAAGATAAACAAACCATCACAAATACGATCCAAGAAATATCGATCATGACTAACAGTCATAATAATACCTTCAAAATTATCTAAATAATCTTCTAAAATATTAAGAGTATCAATATCTAAATCATTTGTCGGTTCATCTAAGACAAGAACATTAGGCATCATCATTAATACACGCAACAAATAAAGTCTTCTTCTTTCACCACCAGAGAGTCGAGAAATTGGTGTATGTTGTAATCTGGCATCAAATAAAAATCTTTCTAGCATATCTTTAGCAGATAATCCTTGACCATCTACTTTAAAGTCATTTGAGATTTCTTGAATATAATCAATGACCTTCTTATTCATTGGAAGATCATCATATCCTTGTTTAAAATAACCAAAACGAACAGTCTCACCAATTTCTACATATCCCGTATCACTCTTTAAATTTCCTGTAATAATATTTAATAAAGTTGATTTTCCTGTTCCATTATCTCCTAATATACCAATACGATCATGTTGTTTAAACATATATGAAAATTCATCGAAGAGTTTCTTTTGTTCAAAACTTTTAGAAATTTCATGAAGTTCGATCGTCTTTTTACCAAGACGAGAGAACGTATGAATCATTTCTACTTTTCCATTGACTTCTACATCTTTAACTTTTGATAATTCTTCAAATCTTTGAAGACGATCTTTGCTTTTAGTTGTACGGGCTTGTACACCAGCACGTACCCATTCTAATTCTTTTTTTAAAAAAAGTTTTCTTTTTCTTTGACTAGAAAGTTGTGTTTCTAAACGAACTTGTTTAAGTTCGAGATATTTTGAATAATTAGCTTCATATTTATAAATTTGACCATGATCTATTTCAATAATACGATTAACAACTCTTTCTAAAAAATAACGATCATGTGTTACCATTAATAAGCCTTTAGACCATTTAATTAAGAATTTTTCTAAATATTCAATCATCCCATTATCTAAATGGTTTGTTGGTTCATCTAAAATAAGTAAATCACAAGGTTTAATTAAAGCAATCGCTAAAGCAACTCTTTTAAGTTGACCTCCTGAAAGTTCTTTAATCTTTTGTGTTTCATCTATAATACCAAACTTACCTAACTGTGCTTTAATTTCATAATCATGAATTTCTTTAGAATCTAATTGTTTATAAACAGTTTCCATAATACTATCATCTTCATTATAAAGTGGCGTTTGTGGTAAATAATTAATACGGATATCTTTTTGATAACTTATTTTACCTTGATAGTCTTCTATTCCCGCAATTATTTTTAATAATGTGGATTTCCCTGTCCCATTAACTCCTAAGATTCCTACTTTATCTTTATCTTCTATATGTAATTCTATATGATCTAAAATACACTTTTCTCCATTATATTTTGTTAAATCTGTCATTGACACTAACATTTTCATCACCCACGCTATCATACCACAAACAAAAACAAAACGCGACAGCTCATCTTGTGGAACATCATTTTTAGAGTTCATGTTCAATACACAATTCAAGCATATAATCTCATCATCATAGTTAAGGAGAGATGTTTATGAAAGAAAAATTAATTCAATTTATGCAAGGAAGATATGGAATAGATACTTTAAATAATCATGCTTTATTTTTAGTTATTGCCTTATTTATCCTTAATATATTTTTTAACAATAGAATTATAATGACTCTTGGTTATCTTATTTGGTTATTAGTCATTTATCGTATGTTTTCAAGACAAACTTATAAACGCTATCAAGAAAATGAAAAATATTTAAAAAGTATTAAACCACTTCAACAATGGTTTAATCTTCAAAAGAAAAGATTATCTGATCGCAGTCATAAATATTATCGCTGTCCATCTTGTAAACAAATGGTCAGACTTCCAAAAGGTAAAGGCAAAATAATTGTCACTTGTCCAAGCTGTCATCAAAAATTTGAAAAGAGAACTTAAAAATGTTTGGTTATGTCGTTATTAATAAACCCGAATTAAAAATTAAAGATTATGATAAATATCAAGAATATTATTGTGGTTTATGTCAGTCATTAAAACAAAATCATGGTAGAAGAGGTCAGTTGACTTTAAATTATGATTTAAACTTTGTAGGTATTTTACTTACAAGCTTGTATGAACCAACGGATAAACAGTATTTAATCCGTTGTCCATTACATCCTTTTTATAAAAAAAGTGTTCGCACAAATCAATATATGGATTATGTAAGTGATATGAATATTGTTTTAACATATTATAAATTGGAAGATGATGTTTTAGATGAAAATTCTTTAAAAAGTAAAGCTTATAAACAGTTACTAAAAAAAGAATTTAAAAAAATTAAAACTAAATATCCAGATAAAGTTAAAAAAATAAAAGAATATCTAGATCAAATCCATTATCTTGAAAAATCTCATTGTTTGGATTTAGATGAAATAGCAGGTCAATTTGGTCATATTATGGCAAATATTTGTGTTTATCAAGAAGATGTTTTTAAAGATGATCTTTATCAAATGGGATTTTATTTAGGTAAGTTTATTTATTTAATAGATGCTTTTGAAGATGTTGAAGAGGATATAAAAAAAGAAACTTATAATCCTTTTAAAAAGAAATTTAAAGATGATCATTTTCAAGAATATTGTTTCAATATACTAGAAATGATGATTTCTAGAAGTAGTTTTTATTTTGAAAAACTTCCTTTGATTGAAAATGTTGAACTTTTAAGAAATATTATCTATAGTGGTATTTGGACAAAATTTGAACTCATTAAAAAGAAAAGAATGGAGGAAAAATAATCATGAATCCTTATCAAATATTAGGAATATCCCCTAGCGCCAGTGATGATGAAGTGAAAAAAGCTTATCGTACGCTTTCTAAAAAATATCATCCAGACGCTAATATTGGAAATCCACATCAAGCAGAATATACTGAAAAATTTAAAGAAGTCCAAAATGCTTATAAAACTATTATGGATGAAAGAAAAAAAGGTTTTAGACAACAAAGTTATGGCAATCAAACAACTGGTGGTTATCAATATCATGGAAATGATCAAGAAGCTTATCAAGAAGCCAGTGGATTTATTCAAGGTGGACGTTATCAAGAAGCTTTAAATGTTTTAAATCAAATTCAAAGTAAAACAGGTATGTGGTTTTATTTAGCAGCTTTAGCTGAAAATGGTTTAGGAAATAATATTCGTGCACAAGAATATGCCCAAACAGCTGTTCAAATGGAACCAATGAATATGCAATATATTTTATTATTAAATCAACTTCAAGGAAATACAAACCAGTATCGTCAAACGAGTCAACAATACGGTAATCCTGCAAGTATGATGAATTGTTGTTATTCAATTTTGCTTTTAAATTGTATGATGTCATGTTGTTGTGGTGGAGGATATCATTATCCTATTTTATGTTGTTAGAAGGAGAAAATTATGACAAAGGTTATTGGAATCGATTTAGGTACAACAAATAGTTGTATGGCTTTTTATGAAAATGGAAAAGCTAAAATTATTGAAAACAAAGAAAATCAAAAAACAACTCCAAGTATTGTTGCTTTTGATAAAGATGGAAAGAAACTTGTAGGAGAACTCGCTAAGCGTCAAAAATCTATGAATCCAAAACGTACGATTTCTTCTATTAAAAGAGAAATGGGACAAAATTATCATGTAGAAATAGATGGAAAACAACTTTCTCCTCAACTTATTTCTTCAATGATCTTACAAAAATTAAAAAAAGACGCTGAAGCTTATTTACAAGAAGAAGTCAATCAAGCGGTTATTACTGTTCCAGCATATTTTAATGATGCTCAAAGACAAGCAACAAAAGATGCTGGAAAGATTGCTGGTTTAGAAGTTTTAAGAATTATTAATGAACCAACAGCTGCAGCACTTGCATATGGTCTTGAAAATGCCTATGGTCAAAAAGTCATGGTTTTTGATTTAGGTGGAGGAACTTTTGATGTTTCTATTATTGAAATTGGTAGTGGTGTTATTGAAGTTTTATCAACTGCTGGAGATAATCATTTAGGTGGAGATGATTTTAATAAAGCTATTTGCGATTATGTTTTAGAAAGCTTTTTAAAACAAGAAGGCATTGACTTAAAAAGAGATACAGTTGCTTATAGTCGTGTTCTAGAAGCAAGTGAACAAGCTAAAATTGAACTTTCAAGTCAATCAAGTACCACTATTCATTTACCTTTTATTTATCAAGATGCAAATGGTCCAAAAAACTTAGAACTGACACTTACAAGACAAAAATTCAATGAACTTACAAAAAATCTTATTGATCGTCTTGTATTACCAATGCAAACAGCATTAAATGATGCCAGACTTACACCACAGGATCTTAATAAAATCATCTTGGTTGGTGGATCATCTCGTATTTTAGCAGTTCAAGAAAAAGTTAAAGAAATTACGAACATGGAACCAAGTAAATCATTAAATCCTGATGAATGTGTTGCTTTAGGGGCTGCTATTCAAGCTGGTAAATTAAGTGGAGAAATGGTTTTATATGGTGAAGATAATGATGTTCTTTTATTAGATGTTACACCTTTAACGCTTTCTATTGAAACTGTTGGTGGTGTTGCAACGCCTTTAATTCCAAGAAACACAACTATTCCAACAAGCCACAGTCAAGTCTTTACAACATCTGCCAACTTTCAAACACAAGTAGAAATTAATGTTTTACAAGGTGAAAGACCACTTGCGAAAGATAATCAATCTTTAGGAAAATTCAAACTCAAAAAAATCAAACGTGCTATGCGTGGTGTTCCACAAATTGAAGTCACTTTTGATATCGATAGTAATGGTATTGTTAATGTTTCTGCTAAAGATCTTGCTTCAGGAAACAGTCAAAGTATGACGATTGAAGGTTCTGCTAAAATGTCAGATAGTGATATCGAAGAAGCTATTAAACAAGCTAAAATGTATGAAAGTCAAGATCAAGTCACAAAAGAAAATATGCTTTTAAAAAATGAAGTTGATACACTGATTATTAATGTTCAAAATGGTCTAGCTTCACATAAAAAAGAAATGGATAAAGCTTTAAGAAAACAAATTAAAGCTGAACTTTCTTCTTTAATGAAAATAACAAGAAAGTTCAATTATGAAACAGCTTCACCAGAAGAAATACAAAAAATAAAAGATTCTAAAAATCATTTAGAATCTCTAGCTCAAA
>NZ_JBKYAR010000033.1:0-28451 GCF_047023275.1 Faecalibacillus sp.
ATTTATCCGAACCATACTATGCACATGTGTCAGATGGTTAATTAAGTTAAATTTTATTATTTTACTTTTTGTTGTTTGGTGGTTAGGTATTTTCTTTATCATGTATAAACATTTCTATGAAAAAATAATGTTTTTTGGTGTTCTTATAGTTATTTTATTATCTATTTATAGTTTTGTATTACCTGGACTGGCTTTCGCTAATACCATGTGGGAAGTTGATCAAAATTATTTAAGATATATTTATTTTGATAAAAATTTAGATAAAGCAAAATATCTTTATTCTTTTCTTTTAAGAAATAAATATCCTAGATATCAAATCAATTTAAAACTTTCCCAAATTGATTTTGTACAAATTTCTTATTATCGTTATTCTTTTTATCCATCTAAATATTTAGTTGATGGTTCAGGATATAAAATTGTTTTTAAATTTAATATGTTGGATGGTTCCCAATATATTATTGAAAACTTTGTAAGTCATGATAAAGAATCTTTTAAAAAAGGAATTGAATTGATGAAAAAACAAGGTGTTCGTTTTATTGATTCTTATCATTTATTAGAAACACTTTGTTCTAATAAAGATATTGATCAACATATTGCTCAACTTGAAAAGGAGAAAAATCATGATTAGAATTTCTCTTATTTCAAAGCATTACCAACAAATAGAACCACTTATTCAACAATTCTTTAATGATTTACAAATAGAATATAAACTTACAAATTATACGCATCAAACAATTCAAGATATTTATTTTGTAGAAATAGAAAAAAAGGATGATCTACATATTTTAAATCATCTCAAGAAATTAGAAAGCACACTTATTTATATTATTGGACCTAAAGATTTTGATCTTGTAAGCATTTGTTTACAAATGCAAACACATCTTTATTTTATTAATAATGAACTAGAAAAACAATTTATTCATTATCATGATTTTATTCAAAAACAAATTCAAAAAAACTTTCAATATTATCTTTATCAAAGAAATGGAATTACTTCAAAAATAAGATTATCTCAAATCTATTATATTGAATCTCTTAGACATCAAATTATTATTCATTCCATCAATGGAGAAATGATTGAAAGAAAAACTTTAAGTCAATTTATTAAAGAAATAAAATCTTTTGATTTTATTCAAATTCACAAATCATACATTATTAATAAAAGATATATTCAAGAAATTAAAAATCAAGAAGTTATTTTAAAAGAACAAACACATCTTCCTATTGGAAGAAGCTATAAAGAAAGTTTAAAGGAACAAAATTAATGTTCCTTTTTCCATAAAATAAAAACCTTCACTCAATAATGAAGGACTACTACTTACAACCCAACCATTTCTATTCCGCATATTGGTCAGCGGTATACTTTCTTTTCACTTGAATTCTATCAAGCAAAAGCAGGAAAGTCAACATGACTTTCTATATTATTTTATTCTTTTTTCACAAAAAAATACATTATAAAACCAAAACATTAATTATAATTTATTCTTATAAATCAAATAATTATCTTTCTTTTCAAACCCAAGATGAAAATACATGTTCATTCCCTCTTTTGAACTATTCAAACAAATCATACCAACATCTTTTTGATAATGTTCAATAAGATATTTTACCATATATCTACCAATTCCTAAATGTCGATAGTTTTCATCTACCCAAACATTCGTTATTTGTCCTACTTTTCCTTTTGGATTTTCATTGCTTGGAAGTATATCATAATAATAGATTGTAGCTGTTGAGATAATATGGTTTAAATGATAGCCTACTAATGTATGACATTCATCTTTTAACATTTTTTCTTTGTAAAAACATCTAATGTTTTCTATTGTAGAATGTGTTATTTCTTGATTAGAAAACATTTTTAAATCTTTTATTCTTAACTTTACTAATAATTCTAAATCTTCTAGATCTAGTACTTTATATTCTATTTCTTTCATATTCTTCTTTCCTTTATTTTATTATAACAAGATTCTTTACCTATTTTTAATATTTTCCTTATTTAACATTGATAGAAACTTATTATTTCTTTCTATATATTCTAGAAAGAATAGAGGATAAAGAAATGAAATTAAATGAAAAAAAGATCAATGAATTTTTTACTATTATCAATGAAAAGAAAATAAAAAGTGTTTTTCAACCAATCGTTTCCTTAAAAACAGGAGAAATAGTATCTTTTGAAGCCTTAAGTCGTATTACTTTAGATTCATGTACCATAAATATTGAAGAATTATTTAAGATTGCTCATACAATTGGACATTCATGGAAACTTGATCAACTTTGTCGTAAATGTGCCATTAAAGCAAGCCAACAAATGCCATCAGATAAAAAGTTATTTATTAATGTAGATGCTAATATTTTATTGGATCAAGATTTTGTTCAAGGATTTACAAAAGAATATTTAAAAAAGTATCATCTAAATTCTAATAATGTTGTTTTTGAATTATCTGAACAAACTTCTATTGAAGATAAACATTTGTTTAAACAAGCTGTAAGACATTATCGAAGTCAAGGCTTTGAAATAGCCATCGATGATGTAGGTTCAGGTTATTCAAACTTAAATAGAATTAATCATACACAACCCGAATATATCAAACTAGATAGAGAACTGATTCAAGATATTCATTTAAATAAAGATAAACGTACAATGGTAGAAGTGATGGTCAATTATTGTAAAGCCATGCATTATAAATTAATTGTTGAAGGAATTGAAACAAAGGAAGAACTTGAATGTTTAATTCAATTAGGAGTTGAATATGGTCAAGGGTATTATTTAAAAAAGCCTGTTGATAATTTTGATGATCTTTTACCTTCTATCAAAGAAACCATCAAAAAATTATACAACAAATATAAGAAAACTTTAAATATTCCTACAATCGATTCCCTCTGTCATTTTCCATGCACATTAAAAACCTATCAAAACATAAAAAATGCTTATCAAATCTTTGAAGAAAATAACACTGCTCAAAGAATCTATGTCATTAATGATGAAGGACATTATTTAGGTTATTTAAAAAGAGAAAATATACTTTGTCATTTAGATACAGTTGAACCTAATTTATTTAAAGATTCACTTATTGTTCCATCACATCTTCCTATTAAAACTGTTTGTCAGCTTTATCTTGAAAATGAATGTTCACATTTCTACGAAGATATCGTTGTTTTAAAGAATCAATGTTTTTATGGTATTGTTACAATTAAAGATTTACTAAAATATTTAATAAAATAGATAATACGCACTTTCAAGTTATACTTAATAGAGGTTTTTATTCTATTTAATTCAATTAGTTGTTATAATAAATTGTAACTATATTACTTGAAATGGTAATACTAAATAAAAAGGAGAATTCTATGCAAGATTTTGTATATAACAGTAATGTAAAAATCATTTATGGTGAAAATCAATTACCCCTTGTGATTAAAGAAATGAAAAAAATAGGAAATAAACTTCTTATTGTTTCAACTAATAGTTTTATTTCAGGTGGCCATCTTGAAATATTAGAAAATGAATTAAAAAAAGAAGAATTTGAAACAACGATTCTAAAATCAGGGAAAGAGCCTCTTTTAAGCAAAGTTAAAGAAGGTATACAGCTTTGTCTTGAAAATAATATTGAAGTTGTTTTAGGAATTGGTGGCGGTGTAAGTATGGATCTTGCTAAAAGTATTGCTTTTGGCACATTAAATAATGAAACGCCTTTAGAACAATATCTAACATATCAATGTTCAACTGCAGGATTATCACATCTTCCTCTTATTACCATTCCGACAAATCCTATGTCAGGATCAGAAACAAATGAAGATGTTCAAATTACTTTAGACGAATCTGGGCTTCAAGTAGGATGTCCTTTAGCTAGAGCGACCTTTACTTGGCTTAATCCAATCTATATGATGTCTTTACCAAAAAGTATTTTAACTTATGGACAAATGACAGCCTTTGTTCAATTATCTATTAACTATTTAAATTTAACACGTTCTCCTTTAGCGGAACATTACGCTGAAGGATCAATGAAAACAATTATCGATTGTTTAAGAAGATGTTTAGCTCATGAAAAAGATGTTGATGCTTATGGAACACTTTTAATCAATAGTGCTTTAAGCTTATCAGGAATTAATGATTTTGGACGTACTCCTGAATTTATTCCTTATCCTTTACAATCATTTGCCCAAAGATATTTAGGAATAAATTATACACAAGCCCTTAATGGTTTATTCCCTTACTGGTTAAAAGAAATCTATCGTGCAAGTGATGATAAAGCTATTTTTTATCGTTACTTTAAAGAAATTTTAAATGTAGATAACACTAACAAAGAAGATGAAACATTGCTACAAGAAGCACTTCAAACTTTAAAAGCTCTTTATCAAGAATTTGGTATTGCTTTTACTTATAATGAAATTGCAAGTGACCCTCAAAATCATCAACATCTTGTTGATCTTATTGATTCATTTGGTCCAATGCCTTGTCATATCATGTCTGTAACAACTGAAAAGCTTGCAAATATGATTGAAGATGCTATTGTTGGTAATCTTAATTAATGAGGTACTTAAATAGTACCTTTTTATTATGAATAAATAGTGCTATAATAATAGAAATATTTTATAAAGGGAGTGATTATATTATGTCAATTAAATTAGTAAAAGCATCATATGAGTATCAAGATTTAATTGTTGATATGTTGAAGGAGTGGATTGATTATAATAATAATCATCCTGAAACAAATACTTCACCAGCTTCCATTTTTAAAAATGATTATCATGATTTTGATTATTATATCAACAATCTTGATTTAAAAAATCCTAGACCTGGTTTAGTAGAAGATTCAACATTTTTCGCCTTAGATGTAGAAAGAAATAAAATGGTTGGTGCCGTCAATATTCGTCATGAACTCAATGATTATTTATTAAACTATGGTGGACATATTGGTGATGGTGTTAGACCAAGTGAAAGAAGAAAAGGCTATGCTTCTGCAATCATTGGTTTAGCTTTAAAGGAATGTCAAAAGTTAAATATTGATCGTGTTTTACTTGTTTGTGATAAAGACAATATTGGTTCAGCAAAATCAATTAAAAACAATGGTGCTATTTTAGAAAATGAAATTGATAAAGATGGAAAAATAATTCAAAGATATTGGATAGAAAGTAAATAAGAAGCTGTAACGAAATAAATTTTTAGAAGTTTAACTTTCGTTGTTAAGCTTCTTTTTTGAGTAATTAAGGGACTACTACAAATAATTCTTACATTTAAGTTGTCCAAAATCTTGACATAGTACCATTTTTCTCGACCATATATGTCTTCCTTTTTCATAACTTTAAAAAGATACTGTACGATATATCCTATTTCTTGAGCACAGTATTTATTATTTTGATAGAAGTCCAATCCTCTATTTTTATTGATATAAGCTATCGCATCACTTATTTTTAGCCAGAGTCTTTTTCTTGCATTGATGATTCTTGTTTTATAGACAAATGTATATTTTCCAGCATCTGCTTCCAGTTTTGTTCCGTCTATATACTGGATCTGTTTATTTATTTTCATCAGAGTTCCAATATTGTTGGAAAGTTCAAAAAAGAACAATGTTTCAGTTTCTAGGCTCCACTATTGACACGGAGCCGAAAAATTGGGAGGGTTTCTATGATTATAGAACCCTATGAAAAGATAAATTATTTAAATCAACCGCCAAATTGATTTAACATAGTTGAAAGACTGCTATTCTTTCAACTGTCATCATTATAGCATATGGTAATAAATAAAATCTCAACTTTTTTCCACGTAGTTTAATACTTTACAAAACAAAAAAATATTTTAGATTTTATGAAATATATTATTATTGTTATATTTTGTCGAAATATGGGTTATATTATGATATAATTTTTAAGCACTTATGTGCCTATGGAGGATCTAGCATGTTAAAACATCATACTAGGAGACTAGCATTGATGTGACTTTAAGAGGGGATTAAATGGAATATTTAGTTATTCTTTATTTAATTCTAGTTATTACCGCTTTTATATTAAAGTAGTTTTAACTGCTTAAGTCTATTGATGCTAGTATCCAAAATAGCGAAAAAGGAAGAACGGCAATTCTTCCTTTTTCATTTAGTCTATTAATGCTAGTCCAACGACTACACTTATAGTATAGCATATTTAACTTAAAAGAAAAGCTTTATAAATAAATTTAAGAATTCATTCATACAAGTTAAAAGTAGAAAATATTATTTTCATTAATTTTGAGAATATTGTTTATGAATATTCAAAACAGTGAAAAAGGAAGAACTTCAATTCTTCCAATGGCATGAACTTAAGATATAATCTTAGGCTCATGCCTTTTTATTTTTATCTTTTTTTGTAATAGTATCTCGTATTTCTTTTGATGTAGTATAGATTTTATAAGCATATTACTTTTAATTTAAAGCGTTTTACTATATATTTGTAGTATAGGATGGTGATGTTATGTTTGTAAAAGTTGTAAAAAATAATAAAGGTCGTCCAAATACCTCTTTTATCTCAATTGTTGAATCTTATCGTGAAGATGGAAAGGTTAAACATCGTACAATCAGAAATCTTGGACTTTTTGATGATGATCAGGTTCCCTATATTAAAGCTGCTTTCGCAAAAAAGAAACCTCGTCTTGTCTATGATGACTAAATTGTAGTAAAGAATATGATGGCTCATGATGCTATCTCTGTATTGTCTAACATTATCAATGATGAATCACTTATTGATCACGCACAAATTATTCATAATTCCTTTACTAGGAAACGTAAAATCTCTCTTGATAACCTGCTGAACTATCTTATCTTTAGAAATCATGACGTACTTTCAGAAGACCTTGTTTCCTACTTTGGAGCGATGTGTGATTTTGACATTCCTACTAGACAAGCCATGATTAAAAGAATGTCAATTCTCAACTATGATGTATGGGACTTTATCATGTACAGATTTCGAAATGAAATATATAATGAACTGCCTCTTATTAATTTCAAGGATTATATACCTCTTTTAAAATATTTAGATAGATTCACTCCTCCTAGTGCCTTTAGGAAAGAAACAACCACATCATCTTCATCAATTTTAATACCTAAATCTATTGGCAAAGACAGTTGTAATGCGTTATAATCATTTTGTTGTAGAATTTTGTTTTCCATATATAAATTATACAACAAAAAAGAACAATGTTTCAGTTTCTACTGTTTCATTGTTCTTTTTCTATTTTTGGCTGTTTATTTTATTTTGTTACAGCCCCTTTATATTATAAATCTTTTCCGTTTTCTTTAATAATTTCTTGATACCATTTAAACGAATCTTTTTCATAACGTTTCATTTCTTTTAAATCATTTTCTTCACGATCAACATAAACAAAACCATAACGTTTTTGATATCCTTGATGCGTACTTACTAAATCAATAAATGACCATGGACAATACCCAATAAGATCAACACCATCTGTTAAAGCAAGTCTTGCTTGATGGAAATGTCTTTTTAAATAATCAATACGATAATCATCATGAATTGATCCATCTTCTGTTAAAACATCTTTAGCCCCTAAACCATTTTCAGTAATTAAAATTGGTAAATGATAACGATCATAAATTCTTCTTAAAGTGACTCTCATGCCAATAGAATCAACCATCCAACCAAATTCAGTTTGTTCAAGATAGTTATTTTGTGCAGCACGATAAACACCTTCTTCACCAAGCATGATTTGTTGATCACCATTTCTTGGTTGACAATCTGTACCATCATTTTTAGCTGCTGCTACTGTTGCTGTAGCATAATAATTCACACCTAAATAATCAGGTTTTGCTTTTTCAATAACTTCCATATCTCCCTCTTCAATGGTTGGTGTCCAACCTTTTTCTTCTAGATAAGCCCATACCAAACTATTATAACGTCCATATACTGCAATATCTAAATAAAGCCAACAACGAATACTTTCCCAGTTATCTGAAGCAATAACATCTGATGGATTACATTTTTCAGGATAAATTGCTGTAATATTTGGAGCTGGTCCAATTTTTCCATTTTCAACGATTTCATGACATAGAAGTGTTGCTTTAGCTGATGCAACAAACATATTATGACATTGTTGATAAAGTTCTTTTTTAGTTGGTATTTTCCCTGGATTCATCGCATTTGGATGATTGATCATCACATTTTGTTCATTAATTGTAAGCCAATATTTAACACGATCTCCAAAGCGTTCAAATAAAATTTTTGAATATTCTACAAAGGCATCTATTGTTTCACGATTATTCCATCCACCTTGATTATATAAAGCTAAAGGTAAATCAAAATGATAAATAGTTACAACAGGTTCAATATGATACTTAATAAGTTCATTAATTAATTGATCATAAAATTCAATTCCCTTTTCATTAATTTCACCTTTTCCTTCAGGTAAAACACGTGACCAAGAAACAGAAAAACGATACGCTTTTAAACCAAGTTTAGCCATTAAAGCAACATCTTCTTTAAAGTGATGATAATGATCACTTGCTACTTTAAAATCAGTAATTCCATTCGTTGGATGATGTAAATCTTGAATTGATAATCCTTTACCATCTTCATTGTAAGCACCTTCTACTTGATAAGCAGAAGTACTTGCTCCCCATAAAAAATCTTGAGGAAACTCTTTTAATTGTTTATAAAACATTTTATTATTCTCCTTTTACTTTTAAGATAACATCTTGATATGAAACATCTTCTTTAGAAGATAATTCAATATTTTGATAATTAAATGAATTTGTAATAATAACAGGTACTTGTGTTTCATAACCAGCAGCTTTGATTTTTTCAATATCAGCTTCTAATAATAAATCACCTTGTTTAACTTTCATTCCTTGTTCAATAAAAGTTGTAAAATATTGACCATTTAAATTCACTGTATCAATACCAAAATGAATTAACATTTCAATTCCATCATCTGAAACAATTCCTATAGCGTGTTTTGTAGGAAATAAAGTCACAATTGTTCCATCAAAAGGTGCATATACTTTTCCATTACTTGGTTGAATTAAAGCACCTTTCCCTAAACTTTCTGAAGCAAATGCTTCATCTTTAGCTTTTGATAAAGGGTAAAGTTTTCCTTGAATTGGAGAAAGAATTTCTCCCTTATTTACTTGAATTTTTTCAATAGTTTGTACTTCTTGATTTTCAAATTTTAAACTTAAAACATAAGTAACAATTGCTGTAACAACAAAACTAATAACCAAAGCAATTAAAATATTATAGAAATAAGTCATTGTATCATTTCCAATATAAAGGAAAACTGCAGGTAAACCTGATGATCCAGTTGCAAAACGATGTGTATGAGTAAGTCCTGCATAAAGACCACCAGCAGCCCCTCCAATCATTGAAGCTATTAATGGATATTTCTTTGGTAAATTGACACCATAAAGTGTTGGTTCTGTAATTCCCATATAAGCTGTAATTGAACCAGATGTAGCAAGTTGTTTCATTTTTTTATCTTTAGTACGTAATGCAACAACGGCTGAAGCTGTTGCTTGAGCAATATTCGAACAAACACATCCAGGTCCAAAAATACTATCATAACCAAGTTCACCCATTTGCATAACACCAAGTGGTGCAACACCATTATGTAAACCAAACATAACCATAATTGGCAAGAACCCACCAATTAAAACAGCAGGTGCCCAAGCAGCTGTCGTACTTAAGAATTTAAAGAAAGTAGCAAGATATCCACCTACAATACTTCCAATTGGTCCTAAAACAGCAAGTGCTAATGGTCCCATAATCAAGAATGTAAGCATTGGGACAAAGACAAGTTTAACTGCTTGAGGAATCCATTTTTCTAAATATTTTTCAACATAAGATTGTACTAAAATAACTAAAATAATTGGAATGACTGTTGATGTATAAGTAGTAAGTGTAAAAGGAATCACTTCAAAAAGTTTAACAGCCTTTCCTGCACTTACAAGTGCATTCCAATTAGGATGCATCATAATTCCTGCAACTGATGCTGCTAAAATTGGATTACATCTTAATTTTTGTGCTTCACTATAAGCTAACATCATTGGTAAAAAATAGAAAACAGCATCTGCAAAGAAATTTAAAATATAATATGTTTGTGATTCTGTAGAAATAATTTTGAATGTAATTAAAATTGCAAGTACTGCTTTAACCATCCCAGCTCCTGATAAAGCAGGAATAATGGGTTGGAAAGTTCCAGAGATAAAATCAATAATGACCGATAATATTCCTTTCTTTTCCCCTTGAACTTGTTCTTTATCTTCTAAAGGTCCAACAATTTTTTCAACTTCTTCAAAAACATCTTTTACATGTGTTCCAATAACTACTTGAAATACGCCACCACTAATTAAACATTTAGCAACACCATCCATATTATTTAAAGCTTCTTGATTGGCTTTGCTTTCATCTTTTAACTTAAAACGTAATCTTGTTTGACAATGATAAACTGTATTGATATTTTCTTTACCACCTACAAGATTTACAACTTCTTGAGCTAAATCATTATACTTTTGACTCATTGTTTCCTCTCCTTATTTATTTTTATAAGGCCTTTATAAAATGTACATTTTTGAACAATCTTTGTTCACAATGTCACTTTAACAAACACTATTTTATAAAACAATGCAAATACAAACGATTTTATAACTCAAAATTTTGTTTCATCTTTTCTACTATTTTTGTTCATTTTTCATGAAACAAAATATCATATTTCTTCTATTTCTTTACTATTAGCAGTTCTTTGATTTTCAAAAATTTTAGAATTTTCTATTTTATAAACTAAATTTTCATGATAATTCTTTTTAAAATAACAAGAAAAAATCACATTAAAAATAAACAATAAAGATTGTTCTGTCGCAAAAGAAGAAATCTTACTATATAAACGTTCATTAGATGAAATTGCAAAAACACAATCAATATTATCTTGAATATAGTTTTTTCCTTCACTTGTCATAGCAATCATGGGGACTTTTTGTTTTTTCAACATTTCTATTTGAGCCATTGGATCTTTATCTTTATTATTTCCTGAATAAGAAATAATGATTGCACAATCATCTTTTGTCAGTGTTCTAGCAACCATCCCAAATTCTCCATAAGGAGCGATTTGCATAGAAACACCAATACTTAAAAACTTCCAACGTAACCCTTCAGCAAAATATGAATTAGGTTTCATTCCAAAAATCACAATATTTCTAGCCTTTTCTAAACGTATAACTGCTAATTCTAACATTTTCTCTTTTATTAAGTGTGTTGTATCCATAATACTTTCTATTTGTAAACGAGAAACATGATCAATAACTTCTTTATAGCTATCATTTTCATGAAAAGGAAAATTTACATCAATTGTTGTTTCATGACTTTCTAAATATTTAACTTCTTCAATTAAAGAACGCATAAAATCTTTCCAACCATGAAAACCTAATCCTTTCGCAAATCTTACTAAAGTTGGTTTAGATGTATACGTTAAATGAGCAATTTCATCCATTGTATATTGATATAAATGTGACTTTTCATTGAGTAGAAACTCTGCAATAACACTTCTTGCATCTTGATATTCAATTGTCATTTCTTCAATTCTTTGAAACAAGTACATATTAATCCCTCACTTTTAAAGTTATTCGTGTTATAAGATAACCTATATTTACCCATAGTCCCATCATGGATAAATATTCTAATAAAACAATCAAGATATTCTTTTCAAAATCAAAAAAGACAAATTCATTGATTAAAAACATATAAGAAACAATATTATTTTGAATAAAACAATAGATTCCATAAAAACTAATAATAACCATCACTAATTTCAAAACATTATTCTCTAAACAAATATATTTTTTATACATATTAACTATTTGTTTTAGATGCATTCCAAGATGAATACTCATTAAAACAAAACCCCAATAAGAACATGCTAGATGAATTCTTCTTGCAAGCGATATCGATCCACTTATAGAAAATGGAATATATTGAGCCATTACCATCCCACTATAACCAAGACCTATCATCATCATTAAAATACTTATATTTAAAATTGTCTGAACAAGACGATAAAACTTATACTTTCCTTTAAATAAATGACGATACCATTTTCTATTTAAGAAATTATGTCCTAAAAATAAAAACAATATCATCATTCCTAAATATTCATGGACTTGTTGTCCTGTTATTTGAAAAAGCATCAATAACAACAAGGTAATCATCATAAATAAATCAATAACTATTTTTATTTTTTGTTTATTTGCCATCTTTTTTACCTATAATGAATATCCCAATTGATAAGCTTCTTGAGGATATTTACTATGTTTTGTCATAGAAACATTTCCACAACCATAACCTAAAACCATACCTTGATCTTCTAACTCTAAATATCTTACTAAGGTTTTATAATAGCTTACTAAAGCCTCAAAAGTCCAATCATCTTGATTCCAAGCAACTGTTAATAAAGCGGATTTCAAATGTTTTCCAGTAAGTGAATAATTATATGAACAAAAACGATCAATGACAGTCTTTAATTGTGCAGACATACCATAATAATAAAGTGGTGTTGCTAGAACAAGCATATCTGATGAAAGAAGTGCTTTTTTGATAATTTCATTATCATCTTTTTGTACACAGGGTCCTTCATAACCACAAGCAACACAGCCAAGACAAGGCAAAATAGACATTTTTGAAACATCAAAGCGTATGACTTCATGTCCTTTAACACTAGCCCCTTTGATAAAGTTTTCAACAAGGATATTCGTTGATCCCCTACTATTTGGACTTCCTTGTAATACAACAATTTTCATCGTTTTCCCTCCTTATATATAAAAGATGGTATTGCTAAGCAATACCACAACTATTCAATTTTTATTTTTTAGTCTTCTACTTTATTAATACAAGCAAGTGCATTTAAACTACGAGGATATCCCATATATGGAACACATTGTAAAACAACATTTGTAAGGAATGCTTTATCATTTCCTAAGTTCAAGTTTCCTTGAATATGTGCCATAACTTGTGGTTCACATCCACCTTGTCCATATAAGAAACAGAAAGTAATCATTTCTCTTTGTTTTAAATCTAAACCTGTTCTTGTGTAATAATCACCAAAACAGTTAGCAGCTAACCATTTATTGACTGTTGCTTTTTTCCAAGCTTCATTCATATGTTCCCCAAAGATATCTACTTGTGCTTGGATTCCTTTTTCTAATCTATTTTCAATAGTTGTTGTTGTTTGTGACTGTAAAGGAAGTTCAATTCCTTTTTTATTAAATACTTCATTTGTAACTTTTAAGAATTCAAGCATTCTTCCATATCCTAAATAATCTGTTGCTTGATACACCATTTCTTTTACTTGAACAGGTGATAAAACATCTATTGCTTTTTCAAGAACTTCTTCATAAGCACAAATTCCTTGATTCCCCATTAAAACTGATAAAATAGCTAAATAACGAGTTGGTTCATCTAATTTATTTCCTTCATCATTTTTAACTTCTTCTAAAAAATAATCTAATCTTTCTTTGTATTCTTTATCTGTTGCGTATAAATCCATCTTACATCTCTCCTTTTATTTAATTTCATTTAACCATTCTTTAACATCATTTGAAGCATCTTCTGATGCTGATCCAGAAACATGCAATCCTTTTGTTAGAGTAGCACTTGGTTCAAGAGCTTGGATTGTTTTTTCAGTATCTGACAACCCACTTCCACCACTTGTACAAAATGGTGCAATTGTTTTGTTAGATAAATCATAATCATCAAAAAATGTATAAAGAATCATAGGCATATCTCCCCACCAGTTTGGATAACCTACGTAAATGGTTTCATAATCATCAATATTTTCAATTTTGTTTTTGATTTTTGGTCTTGCATTTTCTTGTTGTTCCTTTTTAGCATCATCGACAACTGTATCATAATCATCACTATAAGCTACTTCTGGAACAATTTCAAAAATATCTGAATTTGTTTGTTTTTGTATTTCTTTTGCAACATTTTGAGTATTCCCAGACCAAGAAAAATAAACAACTAATGATTTTGAAGTAGCTTCTTTTAAATCTGTTTGTGTTTTGTTTTCTTTTTTAGCGGTTGCTTTTTTACTACTGCAAGCACTACAAGTAAAAATTAAAAATAAGACTAACATTAACGTACAAATCTTTTTCATTTATTTTTCCCCCTATTCATCTCATATCTTAAATAATCAATTCTTGATAATTGTTTTTCTTTTAGATGAACTTCATCTAAAAGCCCCTTTCTTTTTTTATTTAAAAGTTTTAAACATTCACTTTCATTCTTTTCTAAAGAAAGTTTCATATATTTTTCTATTTCTTCAACAGTAAAATCTAAATCATGTAACGTCATAATCAAACTTAATCTTTCTAAATCAGTTTCATCATATTGCCAAGATCCCATTACTTTTTTAACTTCTTGACATAATCCCCAGCTTTCATATTCTTTAAGAATATTGATTGGAATATTATATTTCTTACTTGCTTCTTCAATTGTCATCAGTATCACTCTTTCTTTACATCTTTATTATAATTCCCTTTATTTTAAATATCTAATACTTATAATTTATCAATAACGATACCTTTTAGGTATTAAAAAAGATGATATTTCTATCATCTCTTAAAGTATTCTTTTGCATATTTAATAAAAGCTGTGGTTGCTGGTGAAAAGAATTGTTCCTTTTTCCAAGCAAGTGCCGTTTGTTGATGAAGTGATGGTTTTAAAGGAATAAAACATAAATCTTTATAATCATAATTTAACTTGATTCCTAAAACAACACCTACATTACTTTGTGCAAAAAGAGCTTCATTATAAATCAGATTTCCTCTTGCTACGATATTCATTTGATCTTGATATTTTCCAAACCAATGATTAAGAATTGTTTCTTGATAATCTCCAATAGATGTAACAATTGGAAGATCTATTAAATCTTGAGGTTCAATAAATTCTTTACAAGCAAGAAGACTGTCTTTTTTAACTAAAACACCCCATGTTTCTTTTAAAGGCATTTCAATACTTTCAAATTTAGAAAGATCAATAGGACAAGACATTAAACCGATATCAATTAAGCCTCTTTCAATATTATCTTTAATATTATAAGTATTACCACTATAGAGTTCATATTTAATATGAGGATGTTCCTTTCTAAAAGCTGCAATACAATCAGTTAGACATTTAGTTGCTTGAAATTCACCACATCCAATAGAAATCGTCCCTTCAAGATATTCATCTTTATATAAAAAATCTTGTTTAGTTTTATTCGCTAAAGAAAGAATTTCTTGTGCTCTTCTTTTTAGAATCATACCATCTTCACTTAAAATAATTTTATGATTATTTCTTTCAAATAAAGTTACCCCTAATTCATCCTCTAATTGAGCTATTTGTCTTGATAGAGTGGGCTGTGTAATATGTAATTGTTTTGCTGCTTTAGTAAAATTCTCTTCACGAGCAATTACTAAAAAATATTTTAATACTCTTAATTCCATCTTCATCACCTATCAAAAATATAGCATTCTAAATTATTTTAAACAATCTCATTTATAAAAAAATCTCAATACAACAACCACCTTTTAAGTAATCATTGTATTAAGACATTTATAAAAGCTTTATTATTTATTTTGTGCCATTACACCAACTAAAGCATGTGGTTGATATAATTCTTCTAAATAATTCATTTCTTCATCAGTTAATTCAACATCCATAGCTTCTAAGGCACCATCAATATGATGAACTTTTGTAGCTCCTACTACTGGAGAAGCAACTTTTTTCATAAGCCATGCTAATGAAATAGCTGTCATAGAAACACCTTTTTTATCAGCTAATTCTTCTACTCTTTTAATAATCTTTTCATCTTCTTCTTGAGTAGCATCATATTTCCCTTTAGCATAAGCATCTTTTTCTAATCTTTGTGATGTTTGTCCTGGTCTTCTTGAAAGTCTTCCTGAAGCAAGAGAACTATATGGTGTCATTGAAATATTATCTTCTTTACATAATTTAGCCATTTCTCTTTCTTCTTCTCTAAATAATAAATTATAATGACCTTGAATAGAAATAAACTCAGGATATCCTTTACTTCTAGCATAAGCATTAGCTTTAGCAAGTTGATAAGCATAACAATTTGAAATTCCAATATATTTTACTTTACCTTGTTTTACTGCTTCATTAAATCCTTCTAAAATTTCTTCAATTGGTGTTCCATAATCCCACATATGTAAGATATATAAATCTACATAATCCATTCCAAGATTTTCTAAACTTTGATTTAATCTTTTTAAAACTAATTCTTTACCATTAATTCCAGCTTCTTTTTCTTCTGGTGTTCTTGGCCCAAATTTAGTAGCAATTACAACATCTTCACGTTTAGCAAAATCTTTAATTGCTCTTCCTAAAAATTGTTCTGATGTTCCACCTTGATAAGCTGCCGCTGTATCAAAAAAATTAATTCCATTATCTAAAGCATACTTAATAATTTTTCTAGATTCTTCATCAGGTAATGTCCATTTATGCATTCCTGCTTCAGCATTTCCAAAACCCATACATCCTAAACATACTTTTGATACTTTTAAATCACTATTTCCTAATGTTGTATATTTCATTTCTTTTTCTCCTTTAGTCTAAATCTTCACCATTACTAGCAATTACTTTTTTATACCAATCAAAACTTTTTTTCTTATATCGTTTTAAACTTCCAGAACCATCGTTATTACGATCAACATAAATAAAACCATATCTTTTTTTCATTTCACCAGTAACTGCTGAAACTAAATCAATACATCCCCATGTTGTATAACCTAATAATTCAACACCATCTTCATCAATTGCTTTTTTCATTTGTTCAATATGTTTACGATGATAATCAATACGATAATCATCTTCAACTGTTCCATTTACTAATTCATCTGTTGTTCCTAATCCATTTTCAACAATAAATAATGGAATTTGATAACGATCATAAAGTTCATTTAAAACAACTCTTAATCCTTGTGGATCAATTGCTCTTCCCCAAGCTGTTGTTTCTAAATAAGGATTCTTTATAGCTCCTGAAATAATATTACTTGTACTTCCATTTGCATCATGACTTACTGTCATTGATTCATAATAAGAAAAACTAATAAAATCAACTGTTCCTTTTTTTAGAATATCTTTTTCATCATCTGTTAATTGAATATCAATATTTTTTCTTTCATATTCCTTGATCTTATAATTTGGATAATATCCTCTTACCATGACATCACTATAAAAACGACGTTCACGATCTTTTTCCATTCTTAATATTTGATCATCAGGATGACATGTATTTGTATAAATTGCTCCATTAGCAATCATTAATCCCACCATATTATCTGGATTAATTTCATGTGCCATTTGTACTGCTTTACTACTTGCTATAAACTGATTTTTAACAGCTAAAGCACAAGACTTTTCATCACTTACTCTTAAAGCTCCTGAATAAAAAGGAACAACATTCATAATATTGATTTCATTAAAAGTAATCCAATATTTAACATAGTCTTTATATCTTGTAAAAAGTGTATGACAATAATTTAAATAAAAACCAATAACTTTCTTATTAATCCATCCACCATACTTATTAGATAATTCAACTGGATTTTCATAATGACAAATAGTAACTAATGGTTCAATATTATACTTCTTTAATTCTTTAAAAATATTTTCATAAAATTGTAATCCTGCTTCATTAGGCTTTTCTTCATCACCATTAGGAAATATTCTTGACCAGTTAATAGACATTCTAAAACATTTAAATCCCATTTCTGCAAATAATTGAATATCTTCTTTATAATGATGATAAAAATCAATCCCATCATGACTAGGATAATATAATGATGGATCTACTGTACATTTCGCATTTTCTGGTAAATCATGGTATGGCATGATTTCTTGTCCCCCATAACTTCCATCTTTTAATTGATATGTAATTTTTCTTTTAGTATTAACGTTTCCTACACAAATAACATCTGCTGTAGATAATCCTTTACCATCTAAATTATAGCCACCTTCTAATTGATTAGCAGCTGTTGCTCCACCCCATAAAAAATCTTCACTAAATGCCATAATTATTCTCCTTTATTTACTTAAATATTCATTTACTGATTCTTCTACTAACTGAGCATCTTCTTCATGTGTCATTCCTGAAACACAAACAATACAAATAATCTTTCCATCTTTATATAAAGGATAACCCCCTCCATACAAAGCAACTGTTGGATCATCTTTTAATTCAGAAAATTTTCCTTCTTTAGTTGCATAAAATGCTTCAATTGAAGACATTCCTGTTTTTTTAACAGTATTTGCTTTACGTTCTAACCATGGAATATTTCCAGCATCTCTTCCTTGCATAATATATTGGAAAATAACAAGATCATCCATATAAATTCTAATAGCAATTGGTTCTTTATTTTTATCATGCTTTTTGGCAATTAAACATCCTAACTTATAACAATCATCATAATTAAATTCTTTAACTTCACTATATTTCATTATGTATTCCTCCTTACTATCAGTATAAAAAATAATCAATTAAGAAACAATTTATAGAAAAAGAGAAAAGTCAAAATCTTGACTTTTCATGATATTTGTCTATTTAACAATATATTCTTCACCAGGAGCTAAAATAATAACTCTTTCAGGATTAACAACATGATCTAAAATATCTTGAGGATTTCCATTAAAAGCACTTGCTTCAGGTGCATCCACACTTCCCCAATGAATTAAAACAAGTTTTGTATTTGGGTAAGCATTAGCAAGTTTATAAGCATTTTCTAAACCAATATGCACAGGATTATCCGCAAAATCAAAGAACATTACATCAGGTGGATCCATATGTAATTGACAATCCATCAATTTAGAATCCCCTACATACCAAATTTTCTTTGTTGGTGTTTTGACATAAAAGCCACAATATTCTCTATCTTCCCATACACGATAATTATATTTAGCCACTTGATTTTGCCAAGCATGATCTGCTGGTGTAAGTTCAACATCAATATTATTAATTTGAATATGATCCCCAATATCATGACCAATACCTTCTACTCCACATTCTTCTTTCATTAAAGAAGCAACATAGTAAGAAGTATGATATTCTTTACAAACATTCTTTAAATCTCTACAAGTAGGTCTTGAATAATGATCATTATCAACACGTGAAACTAATATAGCATCAACATGAGGCACATCTTTTACATCAATAGGCATATCAATTAATAAAGGCATATCAAATCCTTCTAAAAGTGGATCAATCATAATAACTGTTCCATGATCATTAATCATGGCTCCTCCTCCACCTAACCAATAAACACGTGTATTTCCTTGGTCTTCAAAATCTTTTTTTGTCATTGTAATTGTTTTAGGTGCAACAGCTTGTCCTTTTTCGTTTTTAAACATATTATTCATCCTTTCTTTCCTCTTTATTCAATTATATTATATAACCCTCAAAGATAACAACAATTCATAATGATTCTTTAATATCCATATATTGACAATTTTTCTTATTTGTCTATTTGTAATAATTTTATTGCATATGTAATAATTTTTTATTAAAATAACTTTGGTGATATTATGAAAAGAAAACTACCTCCTTTAGGTTTAAGAATTATAAAATCTTCATTCGGTGTCCTTTGTGGCTTTTTAATTTATTATTTAAGAGGTTGTCAAGGAACACCTTTTTATACAGCTTTAGCAGTCATGTGGTGTATGAGACCTACTATCAAAACAAGTAAACAAATGGCTTTACAAAGAACAATAGGAACCTTTATTGGTGGAATATATGGTTTATTGATTTTAATAATTGTTATTCACTATCAATTAAATATGTTTACAAACCTCATGATTTCATCTTTAATGATTATTCCTATTATTTATACGACCTTGTTGATCAATAAGAAAAATGCTTCTTATTTTGCCTGTGTAGTTTTTTTAAGTATTGTGGTAAATCACGTAGCAGATAATCAACCTTATTTATTTGTATTCAATAGAGTTTTAGATACTTTAATTGGAATTATTTTAGGATTGATTATTAATTCACTTCAACTTCCTCGTCATAAAAACAAAGATATCTTATTCGTCAGTGGTATTGACGATGTTCTTGTAAATAACAATCATAAAATGTCAGATTATAGTATTCGAAAAATCAATGTTATGATTGAAGATGGGATGTTATTTACTGTTTCAAGTATGCGTACTGTTCCTATTATTTTAGAGAGTATTCCTGGAATTAATTTGAAATTACCTATTATTGCGATGGATGGAGCTGTTTTATTTGATATTCATCAAAAGAAATATTTAAAAATATACGAAATGGATCATGAACGTGCTCAACAACTCATTTCATTTATTAAAAATCAAGGATTTCATATTTTTATTAATTGTATTTTTGAAGATTCTTGGATTATTCATTATGGGGATTTTAATAACAAAGTAGAAGAAGCACTCTTTCAAAAGCTAAGAAAAAATCCTTATCGAAACTATTTTAAACATGATCTTTTTTCTGATCAAAGCCCTATTTATTTAATGTTAATAGATAAACATGATAAAATACATCAATTATATCAACACTTACAAAAGAGTTTAGATTTATCATCTTTTAAAATCATTATCTTTGATAGCCAAGAATATAAAGGTTATACCTATATGAAAATCTATGATCATCAAGCAACGAGAGAAAATATGTTAAAAGAATTAATGAATTTATATCATATCCATCAAACAATCACTTTTGGCAGTATTAACAATAAATACGATGTTGTCGTTGATGGAACCAATGCAAATATAGTTGCTAAAACACTCGATAAACTCTATCAACCACTTATCATTAAACAAAAAAAGACCTATTAAAACAGTTTTTTAATAGGTCAATATGATTAAAACTTAATAACTTCTGGTTCATGAGTAAATGATGAAAAAATAGCTGTTGCATCTTTAAAATAGAAAACTTCAGTATTTCCATCATCTGCCTTATACATCTTTTGTAAACTTGGATAAGCATCTAACATTGATTGTCTTGCTTCATTACGATCATCTTCAACCAACTCTCCACTTATACGTAACCATTCTCCATTTTTAAAAGCACAAATTTCAGCTTTTGGATTTTGATGCAATTGTTTTGAAACATCTTTGACTTTACCTGTTTGAATATAAAGTTTTCCTTCAAAAACATGTGCTGTTCCAAATGGTCTTACTCTTGGTTGATCACCTTCTACTGTTGCTAAATAATAAGTTTCTGCATCTTTTAAAAACTTTAATACTTTATCCATAATGATCCTCCTTTATTTTCTTTACTCTATTTTATCATTTCATAAAGAAAAGGACAAAAAATTTGTCCTCTACCATTTTTCTCCTGGATATTGCATATTCCATTCTTTACGAAGTTGACTCATGATATCCATGACATCTTTTGTATATTCTAAATTTAAATGTGAATCATCATGGTTTCTAACAGCTTCTTCCATATCACACATTTCATAATAAAGAGCATTTTCTGTATTTCCTTTTTCAATCACAGTTTGTTTTCCTGTTACAGCATCCACAATCGTTGCCTTTTGTCCACGAGGAAATTCATAAACTTCAATATACCCTTTTTCTAAAGAAATCATAATTCTTTTAGGTTGTTTTGAATGCATTGATAAAGCAATCGTTGCCATTTGTTGATCTTCATTTTTAAGTAAAATCGTTGCTTGTTCATCAGATCCTGTAGGTGCAAACCTCACTTGACTTACAATTTCATTTGGCTGTTTAGACATAAAGCTACGTACTGCCGAAAGTGCATAGACTCCAATATCTAATAAAGCCCCACCAGCAAGATTCATATTAAAGAAACGATTATTCATATCATATTCTTTAAAACTTCCAAAGTTTACTGTCATGATTTGCATTTTACCAAGTTCACCGCTTTGCACGATTTTCCATAATTCTTTATAGATTGGCATATGCCAAATGGTCATGGCTTCTGCAAGAATTAAATTTTTTTCTTTAGCAAGTGCCATCATTTCATCTAATTCACGACTATTTAACGTAATTGATTTTTCTACAAATAAATGCTTTCCATGTTCTAACGCCTTTTTCATAAATTGATAATGCGTATTATGTGATGTTGCCAAATAAATAATATCAACATTTTCATCATCAAACACTTCATCAATTTCATCATAGACTTTTTTAACACCATACTTCTTTGCAAAATCAATAGCCTTTGTTTGTGTTCTATTGGCAACTCCATAAAGTTTTTTATCCATCTTTAGTAAAGCTTGTGCCATTTCATTAGCAATCACACCTGTTCCTATGACTGCCCAGTTCAATTCTTTTTCCATACAAATCCCCCTTGTGACTTTATTTTATCATATTTGTGTATAAATAAAATCAACAAATGTCATATTATTTCATGTTCTCATTATAGAACAAAAACCTTCAAATAGCATCTTGTGTTCTAATATCAGAACACGAACATAAATATTAGGAGTTTTGTTCTAATACTAGAACAAAAAAGATTGTAGATACTGTCCTACAATCTTTTTTTGCATCAAATCTTAATGAATATCATATCCTCTTTTATATGTACAAAAAAATTATTCTTAATCCAAATAAAAATAAAAATATTCCTAAAATCATATAAGAAGTAACATATTCTTCATCTTCATAAACAATATGTAATCTTTCATCATAATAAAAGAAGTCAATATCTCCTACTTCTTTTTTATACTCATGTCCTTTGGTTTTATATTTTACATTCGTTCCTTGATGAATAGATTGATAACAATATATATACGTAATTTCATGAACACTAACAGGTGATTTATATACAGATGTTAATTCCATAGGAATCATTTTAAAATTATCTTTGAAAATAAAATAGTTTAACCCCTTCAATATATTAAATGCACCCTTTATAGTAAATAAAAATCCTATTATCATATTCAACCTCATCTATTGTAATTAATTGAACTATTTAAACAATCATCTACATTACACATTTCTTTCTATCAACTTTTTCCTCACTACTATTACCAAATTCCAATTAATAAAAAAGCCTTGGAAAATCAAGACTTTTTAATCATATTGGCGTCCTCGAGGTGATTCGAACACCCGATCTATCGCTTAGGAGGCGATTGCATTATCCAGCTATGCTACGAGGACAAAGCCTCTATTATCCTAACAAATATTTATTTAAAATACAATCTATGTATCTAATTCTTTCATTTTATTATGAAAGTCAATGATATCATTAAAAAGCATACGAATGACACAAATCATTGGTACTCCAAGGAACATTCCAATAAAGCCAAAGAAATGTCCAAAGACGGTAATAGAAAGTAAAACCCAAAATGGTGAAATACCAACAACATCTCCTAAAATCTTTGGTCCTAAGAATAAACCATCAAATTGTTGTAAAGCAAAAACAAAAACTAAGACTGCTAAAGCATGGAATAAATCTCCTGTCATCAAGGCTACAAGAACAGCAGGAAACCCACCGATAAATGGTCCAAAATAAGGAATCATATTCGTAATCAAAATAAAGACAGCAAGAATTGGGAAGAATTTTACTTTTAAAATAGCAAGTCCAATAAATGCGATAATTCCAATAATTAATGAATCTAAGAATTTTCCATAAATAAATTGTCCAAAGATTCGATGTGAGCGTACTGCATAATCATGAATAAGTTCTATTTTTTCTTTTGACATAAAAAGTGAACATAAGCGATCAAAGATCCTTACAAGCCTTTTTGCTTCAATTAAAACATAAGGTGTAAAAATCAAACCTAAAACAGCTGTAATAATCGTACTTCCTGCTTTAAAAAGAGTCCCAAGTGTCGCAATAGGATCAATAGCTTCAATTGAATTAACATATTTAACAACCATTTCATCTATCTTAATGATAACTTCACTGGCAAGATTACTTCCTAAATAAGTTTCCAATGTTTTTTCAAAGTTTTTAATATACAAGGTTAAATTATCCGCAATATTGACAACATAATTGACAAGTGCTGGAATGATCGCAATCATTAAAACAACAATAATTAAAACAAAGACAACAAAAACAAAAATAGAAGAAATTGTATGACTATATTTAATAAGCTTTTTATTTTGAAAAGAATCTAAAAACATTTCAAATTTATAAACCAATGGTTGTAAAAAATAAGCAAGTATTGCTCCTACAATCAAAGGAATAAAAGCTGATAAAATATTGGAAAATAATGAAATATCAAATGTTTTATAAATAAAAATAATAACACACGCACACAAAATAATTCCTACATAATTTTTTACTGTCCTCATTTTAAACCACCTCAAACTTTTTTCCATTATATCACACTCTCTATATTTTTACGATGCTTATTCCAACTTCTTAATAATCTTCTTATATAATAAATACTCATTTTTTCATAAACTTCTTGAGTTTTTAAATCTACTAAACAATAATCTTGTTCATATTTTATAATGGTCAAACCATAATGATATAAACCACTAATGATATCAATATCCAATAAAAAAACCTCCTTTACACATTCTATGTATAAAGTGAGGTATTATAATAAATAAATAATAAATAGCTTAAAGACAACAAAAAGCCACCTATAACATCAGAAAAATAATGTACACCTAAATAGATCCGGCTTAATCCTATTAAAAAAATCATCATCATTAAAAATATTTCTATGACTTTTTTATATTTTAGAGAGCTTTTTTTAACTTCAAGAACTAATAATCCATAACCAATCATTGCTGACATACTATGACCACTTGGGAAACTATAGTTTGTTTCTTTAACTAAATGATATATTTGAGATGGTCTTGGTCTTTTAACTAAAGCTTTAATTATCCGATTCATTCCTTGAATAATTAACAAGTGAATTCCTACCCAAATATCTTTTTTGTTTTTTAAAATCACTAAAGTTAAAACAAGAATCACATAAAACCAAGTACTTCCAAGGGTTGAACAAAGTTTAAAAAAGGATGTCATAAAATCACATTTTAAATTTTGAACCAAACGATAAATGAACCAATCTATTGGTTGAATGACTTGATATTGAATCAAAAAATAATCAATGATAAATAAACAAAGAGGAATCATAAATAAAAATTTCTTTTTCATCTTATTCTTCTATATCTAATTGATAAACTTTTTCAAAGACTTTAATAAGCATACCATAAAGCTTTTCATTACTACTACTAATTAAAAAACCATAAACACGCTTTGTGAGTGCTTTATATAATTTAGGATCATTAAATCCTAAATGTGCATTTAAAAGTTCAATTTGTTCCTTTTGATTTGATCTTAATAACAAATAAACAGTAATAACATATACCTTAGATAAATATTCAATAACATAACTTCTTTGTCTACGACTCTTTAAAGAATAAACATCATATAAATCCCATAAGCTTTTCATTAAGTCAACATAACTATTTGATTTAGAAATATGAATTTTACGACGTGTTCCATAACAATGGAAAGGAACATTTAAATAATACATTGATTTAATATATGGAATTGTTCCATAAACCGTTAATTCATTATAAAAAATATTTTCTTCATCTGTATTTATCTTTTTTAAAGTACTTGTTTTAATAATGACAGAACCTAAATCAATTTGAAAATGTTTATGAAACGCTTTAATATTATGCCATTCAAAAATTGTTTCCATTGGAAAAACATTTTTATAAGAGACACGTTTTTCTTTTTCTTGGGGAATAACATATTTATAATCAGTAACAAGCACATCTAAATTAGCTTGAATTCGAATAAAGTCACGAATCGTTTCAATAACACTTACGAGTGAAGGTTGATCTAAATAATCAAAACATTGAAGTATTTTGAAATAAAGTCCTTCACTATGTTCTAGAGCTATTTTTAAAAAAGGAACATCTTCCCTTGTTGTAATAACTTTTACAGTTTCAGGATAAGCTTCTTCATATTCTTTAGCTACTTGTAATGTTTCGTCATGTGAATGACGATCGACAATTAATACTTCTACTTCATCTTTCATTAAAAGACATGAATTAATGGCTTTATGCATTTCCATGATTGAGTTATAACAAGGTATACATACTGTTAATAATTTCATAATTTAATCCTCCAAAAATATTATATCATAATTCATCTATTAGTACACGTATTATTGCATTTCCTTTGATTTTGTGCTATTTTATTAAAGTATTTATAAGGAGGAAATAATATGCATTTTGTCATTAATGTATTTGTTGCTGGAGTATGTTTTATCTCTCTTATTTTATTTAAAGAGATTTTTAATAAAATCATGAAAGTCTTATTAAGTGTTGTCGGATGTGGAACTTTATCTTATGCACTTTCTATTCTTATTAAAAAATGCGGTGAATGGTTTGGGTGTTGGTCTGGAGACGCTAAATATATTTTTAGTAATTTCTTATGGATCTTACCAATCGTTCTTGTTGTTTATATTATTATTTGTGTTATCATTGCAAAGAAAAATAAAGCTTAAATCAAAGCTTTATTTTTTTATACCCACAGCTTTTTTCGCAAGTCCATCAGCTACTTCATTATAATAATCGCCACTATGTGCTAAAACCTTTTGAAAATAGATATCAATATTTTTCTTCATTGCCTGTATGGTTTTTACATAGTTTTGCGTTTGTTCCTTATTTGCTTTCCATAAACCTGTTGCCCATTTTTCAATACCTTCATAATCATAGTAAATACAAATAGCTTCATAATGATGATCAATTGCATATTGAATAGCTTTTAAACATCCTAGTATTTCCCCTGAAACATTTCTCATAGAAGCATACTCTGGTTGGCTTCCCTTACCTAATAACTGTTTGATAACCTGTTGTCCTTCGATTAAAACACAACCATATCCATATTCTTTCGTTTTTATATTAAAACTTCCATCAACATAGGCAAGTAATCCTAAATCATCACTTGCTTTCTTCACTTCTTTTCCTATAAATACTTTTGCTTCCTCTTCAGTTGTAAATGATTTATAAACAGCTCCTGAATAACCATTGACTTGTTCTTTACATTCATCCCAAGTATGATAAATTCCTGGCTTTCTTCCTTCTTTAACTGCATAAAATTTTGCCATAGTTTACTCCTTTATTTATTCTTTTTTATTATAATCGTTGAAACAATAATTGTATATCTTTTTCAATTGTTTTAAAATAAATATAGTCTATTTTAAACAAGTGAGGTAAAGTGTATGAAACGATGTCTTATTATTATCAATCCATCATCTGGAAAACATATTATTCAAAATAAACTTGATCGTATTATCGGCCAACTAACTTTACAAAACATTGTAGAACATTTTGAAATATTTTATACAAAGAAAAAAGATGATGCTTATTATAAAGCAAGAGATTGTGATGAAAATCAATATGATTTTATCATGTCTGTTGGTGGTGATGGTACTTTAAACGAGGTTATTTCAGGAATGGTAGATAGTCATAAAAAAATACCATTATGCATATTAGCGGCAGGTACAGTAAATGACTTTGCAAACTATTTAAATATTCCAAGTTCAGTAAATGGTATTGTAGAAATGATCAAAAACTTTAATGTTATTTCGAGTGATGTAGGAAAAATAAATAATCAATATTTCATTAATGTTGCTGCTGCAGGAATGTTTTCAGATATTTCTTTTGTGGTATCAAAAGAAGAAAAGAAAAAGTTTGGTCCATTAGCTTATTATTTTAAAGGCATGACTCAACTCCCTCAACAATTATCTACAAATCTTCATCTTAAAGTAACGGTTGATGATGAAAGTTTTGAAGAAGATGCTTACATATTTGCCATCACAAATACCAATCGTGTCGGTGGTTTTGATGGTATCATTCCTTTTGCGGATATCAATGATGGAAAACTCGATCTTGTTATTGTAAAAAGATGTTCTGTTACGGATTTAATTGCTTTGATTAAAGATTATCGTTTTGGTAAACATGATAAAAGTCCTTTTATTCACTATGTTCAAGGACAACATATTCACATTACTTGTGATCAAGATCTTACAATGGATATAGATGGTGAAGAAGGAACCCATCTTCCTATCGATATACATAACTTACAAAAATCAATTCAATTATTAGTTCCTTCAAAATAAATAATCATATAAAAAGATTTCACCATTATTTATAACAGTTGAAATCTTTTTTTTATTCTAATTAATAATTTTTAAAACATCTTCTTCATTTGTTACATTAAATATATTTAATGTAAGTTCATTTAGTTTTTCTAGCGATGTATTTGTAAGTTGGTTTTCTAAAGGTCTTGATAAGGTTCCTAGTTTTACTTTAAGTTGTTCTTTTAAAGTGTCTGATTTCCCTTTTTCAATTCCAATTGTTTCTCCTTTCTCTAGTCCTAAGACTTCTCCTTCATTTCTTAATCTTTGAAATAATCTGTCCATTGCTTCACACATATTCATTTCATCTCCTTCTGGTAAGTGTTAAACCGCAGATTTAACACACCACACAACCGCAAATTATATTAACCATTA
>NZ_JBKYAR010000034.1:0-22632 GCF_047023275.1 Faecalibacillus sp.
GAACTTCAGCCTTCCAAGCTGACTACGTGGGTTCGATTCCCATCACCCGCTCCATAAGATAAAACCGTCGCACCAATGTGACGTTAATGATTAAGTCAACTAGTAATAGTTGATTTTTTTGTGCGTTATTGCAAAGAAAGGTGTGATATAATTAAAATAATTAAGAAGAAAATCAATATGAGTGATGAACTCAAAACCAAAATCGATTGGTCTTGCAAATTTAGTAAGTAAAAATATAAAATCTACGAAGGTTGCTTACGAATTGTCGAACATACTAATCTAGCGTATGTTGAACCTCATAAGGTTATAATAAATAACCAGTTATACTTGTTCTTTAATGAACAGAAATATTTTTATTTAGGAAACTTACAAAATAAAGTTCCATTATCTGAATTATCAGAATACATAGCAAGGCATTAAATTGATTTGAGAGTTTAGATACTCCCATAATATTTGTTGTTTTTGTCGTACAAATAATCAATAAAATCTAGAGGTGTCCTTGTTATGCGACACCTTTTTTGGTGCCTTTCACTACCCTAAAAAGAAAGGAGAATGGTAATTATGGATAATGAAAGGAAAACAGCAGGAGTTTATATTCGTGTATCAACAGAAGATCAAGCAAGAGAAGGATTTAGTTTAGGAGAATAAGAGGAAAAATTACTTCAATTATGTAATTTTAAGGATTTAGAAGAACTAATATCAGTTTTAGAACAATATAATTGCTTTCTACTATGTGATAGAGATGATATTAATACTTCTACTGCTAATGTAAGATTCTTTGTAAGAATGCTTACAGTTTTATCACAGTTAGAAATAGAAATTGTATCAGAAAGAACAAAATTTGGATTAAATGGTGCAATTAAGTCTGGACATATTCCAGATCAAAGGCCATTTGGTTATAAGAGTGCAGATGATAAAACAATGATTATTGATAATTCTACTCGTCCTTATGTAGAAAAGATATTTGATATGTATTTAGAAGGGAAAAGTTTTCAACAAATTGCTAATTACTTTAAAGAAAATAATATTTATCCTCAAAAGAAATGGAGAGATACTACTATTCAAAAGATTATAGATAATAAAATCTATATGGGTGATTATGAACAATATAAATGAATTGGCAAGCAAGAAAATTTAGAACCAATAGTTTATATGAATGTTGTAGAACCTATTATATCTCGTGCCAAATGGGAAGAATGTCAAAGACAAAAGGAAAAAAATCAAAGAACTTATACTAGAGATAGAATTTATACTTTCTTCCAAAGGCTTAAATGTCCAGATTGTGGAAGAATAATGAAATGTAAAGTTCTGGTGGCACTAAAAGAAAATATATGTATTATACTTGTGTGCATTGTCATATTAACTTTAACGAGAGTCATGTAGAAAAACTGTTGAAGAATTTTATTTACGATTTATTAGAATATGATATGGCTGTTAAAAAGTTTTTCTTACCTATTCTAGAAGATAAGAATAGTAAAATTGATACAAATTCTATTGATAAAGAAATTAGAAGTTTAGAAAAACAACGAGAAAGAATTAAACAAGCTTATATTAAAGGTATTGTAGAAATGGATGATTTTAAAGAAGATTATAAACTAATTGAAGATAAACTTGCCAACTTAGAAGGTAAAAAATAGATTTAATTAATTTAGAAACTTTTAATTACTCACCTCACGAATTACTTGTTGAAATAAATGATCTTCAACCTAAAATTAAAGAATTTCGTAAGTATGACAAATATTGTAAAGATATAAAAGAAAGAGTAAAATCAATGCAAGATAATATTAATAATTATGATAAAGACATACAAAAAGGAAAAGACAATTCTAGATCATTGTGACTTAGAGTTGTCTTTTTTGGTTATTCTAACATAAAGAGATAAAATTATTGTAATTTAGCGAATAGTAACTTAATTTTCTTTTTTATTAAACATATGGCGTACTTTATCTATTCGATTATTTGGTCTACGTGATTGAATAACTGGTTCACAAGTAGCAATTTGATAATCTTTTAATTCTGTCAAAAAAACTGCTTGCCCATTTGTATATAGAGTTAAAGTATTACGATATTCATTAATACAACGTACAGGAATATGTCCTGTAAAAATAATTTCATCATTTTTTGATTGACTAGTTTCAATTATTGCACAATGTTTTTGTGCATCATTATATGCACGAGAAAGGTATCCCTGTGGTGTAAAAAGTATAAACGAAAGATATGGCTCTAATAATTGCGTTCCCGCTTTTTTCAATGTTTGTTCAAGTACAATTGGGGCAAGAAAACGAAAATCCGAGGGAGTACTAACAGGGCTATAATAAACACCATATTCAAAACATATTTTACAATCTGTTACTTCCCAGCCATACAAACCTTGCTCCAGTCCATAATTAATACCTTCTCTTACTGCATTTTGGAAACTTTGATTTAAATAACCGAGTGAAACTTTGCTTTCGTACTGTATTCCACTGCCAATTGGAAGTGGAGTTATTGATAATCCAATTGATGCCCAAAATGGATTTGGTGGTACTTCAATATGAATAGTATAATCTGCCTTTTGTAATGGCTTTTCCAAATAAATTACGGTTGGATCTTCGATTCTTATGTTTATGTGATATTTTTCAATCAACAGAGAACAGATAACTTCTAACTGCACTGTTCCTAAAAAAGAAATGACGATTTCATGTGTTATCGTATCAACACAATAACGTAAAAGAGGATCAGTATCTGCAATTTCTGTAAGAGCATCCAATAATTTTTCTCTCTCTTCTATTTTTATCGGTTCAATTCTTGTTCGTAGCATTGGTACAGGCTTGTCATTCCATACATTGCATGGCAAAATCTTTTCATTTCCTATAATATCGTTCAATCTTAATGTATTGTTAGGTATTATAAAAATATCTCCAGAACAAACTATTTCTGTCTGTATCATTTCTCCATTTGAAGGAATATATATTTCTGTAAGTTTCACTTTCTTTTTTTCTGACAATACAATTGTATCTCGTAAGTGTAATGTTCCACTGTAAAGACGCAAATAAACTAATCTTTGCTTATGGTCTGTATATTCAATTTTAAAAACTCTTCCACATAGTTCTGAATAATTCTTATTCATTTCAGGACAAAAAAGATTTGAAATAGCTTCAATGAGTTGTTGAGTTCCTATATTATTTTTAGCACTTCCATGGTATATAGGAAACAACGAACCTTTTTTAACACACCTATATTCTTCCTGCGTTAATTCCTGTATAGTCAATTTTTCTCCTGCAATATATTTTTTTAAAAGTTTATCATTTTTGGAAATTACAGGATCCCATTCATCTAAATCAATGATATTTTTAATTGATATTTCTGGAGTTAATGTTACATTTTGCATAACAATAATATCATTTGAAAGTTTTTCTTTGATATTTTGATAAATATTATTTAAGTTAATTCCATACTGATCTATTTTATTTATAAAAATAATTGTTGGTATATTCATTTTTTGAAGTGCATGGAATAGTATTCTTGTTTGTGCTTGTACACCATCTTTAGCAGAAATTACTAAAATAGCTCCATCAAGAACAGATAAGGAACGATACACTTCTGTTATAAAATCTGTATGTCCAGGAGTATCTACAATATTGATTTTGTAGTCATTCCAATTAAAAGAAGTAACTGCTGCCTGAATTGTGATTCCACGCTGACGTTCTAAAAACATAGTATCTGTCCTTGTTGTTCCCTTATCTACACTGCCTAATTCTAAAATCGCTCCACTTGTATAAAGCAGACTTTCCGTTAAAGTCGTCTTTCCTGCATCTACATGAGCAAGAATACCAATGTTGATTATTTTCATGGAATTTCCCTCCCTACAAATTTATCTTTTAACTTAAAATCAATATTTGCTAATTTTGTCCTTTTAAACTATTCTCAAAATCAATTATCCACTTTTCTAATGTTTCTACTAATGCTAATTGTTGTTTGAACATTTGTTTTCCAACATTAGGAATATGTTGTCTATGAGATTGTCTTTCATTTAGCAATTCTTTTAATTCTAATATCTTTGATTTTATATTAGAAACAAGAATCTTTTTTTGTTCATCATCTACTAAATCTAAATTCGTAATAATAATATTAAAATCCAAATATAGACTAACATCATAATTTGAAATATCATTCATAAGTCTATTAAAATAATCATTACCTTTGTCAGTAATAGTATATACTGCTTTATCTGGCATATTTCCCTCTTTCTCTTTATGGCTAACAATATATTCTTTTGATTCTAATTGTAATACTTTCTTATAAATAGACTGTTCACTAATTCTTACCCATCTTGGTATATTACGATATTCTATATTTTTTTTAATATCATAAGCACTTTGTGATTTTTGTTTAATAAGTCCTAATAATACCAAATCTATATTTGACATAATCTCTACTCCTTACTTAATATAATCTGTAACGCCAAGTCTATTTCCAAATGGATCTTCAAACTCGACTGCATTACCAGTTCCAATTTTAAAAGGCTCACTCAAAAATTTTATACCATTATTCAACATTTCTTTATAGAAGATTGCAACATCTTCTACTTCAAACCATATTGTAGGCTTTAAATTCTCAAATTTATTTTTGTCTTTTAAAATTATTGCAGGTTCTTCATTTCCAATATTATAAGCAACCATTCCCTTATCAGAAAAATCAAATTTCTTTTTTAACCCCAATATTTCCTCATAATATCTTTTTGCTTCTTCCATATTATCTACAGGAAGAAAATAGTTGTCATAATTTTTCATATATTTAAGCCCTTCTTTCTACTACAAACTATACTACTATATTTTATAGTAGTTATAATTAAATGTCAATAAATAATAAAAAAATAATTGCATTTAATTCGTTTATAATTCTTATAAAAAATAGATTAGTTGCACTGAACTAATCTATTTGTATAACTGCTTGTCGTACAAAAAAGACTGTCATTACTGACAATCTTTTCGGTAAATTACTATAAATCAATAACTATAAAATTGTAATTTCTTATTCTAATTCTTTTTTATGATTTAAGTGTATTCCTATATGTCCTATTCCTAATACTATTGTTGATATAATAAGAAATATATTTCTACCATATATACCTAGTAACAGAAATGCAACTACTGGCAAAGTAGCTCCTGCAACTGGTATTCCTAACAAGCTACTATACATATCTTTCATTGTTTTATTACTTTTAAAATATCTTATCCAATATATTTCGTATAAAATCATTATAATAAAGGCAATTAACAATATACTAGACCAGTTTGATATTTTATTTATATTAAAATCACTAAATATCAATGACAGACAGGTTACTAGCATTTCTCCAAGCCACTCCAATAGTAGTAATACTTTATTTTCATTTTTTACATATTTATCATAGCCTTTAGGCTTATTTTTACTCCATATAATATTTGGTAACATCAACATTAGTAAAAATATTAAACCTATATATGAAAATCCAAAGTGAATATTCATTAACTCATCTCACTTCCATATTGTAATTTGTTATTTAATCGGAATATAGATCTCAATAACAGAATCTTCTCTATTCCAATGAAATTTATAATCATATTTTTCAAAATAAACAAATTGCCTATTTTCTACTAAAATATTATTTTTAGGTATTATTTCTTTATAAACATAATTGATAGTATCTTTTAGTTTATTCATATTACCAATATGTTCTACCCTTAAATATTTACTTTTCAAAATTATCTTTTCTGTAAAATCATTTGGTACAAAATCTTTTTTAGGAATAGATATATAATAAAATATCTTATTTTCTATTTTTTCAATAAAAGCATATTTACACCAATTACTTCCTAAATATAACTTATTATTTCTTAATTTACTATTAAATATTTTCCAATGGTTTTGTGCTAATTTTACATTATTACTTAATGATTTTGATAATTCATACCTTATTCCTATTACATTAAATTCTTCTAATTCTATTATTTGATAATCCATCTATTTTACCTCTTTAATTTGTGTGCTGTTATAATTGTATAACTATATGAATTGATTGTTATTTTTATATTATCAATTTCACAATACCAATTTTTACCCTGTTTATAGATGTTACAATTTTTATCTAAAACTTTATTCTTACAATACTCAACAACATCATCAGTATCTAATTTAAGATTTTTCTTAATTCTATCAATACCCATTTCGGTAGTGTGAACTTTATCTATATTATTAAATAATACTTGTTTATCTTCCATAAATATCTCCTCTACAAATTACTATTTAGCAATTAGTTTCAACTTACTATATGTTCTAGTTGTACTATTTTCTTTTGTTATTTTCAATAATTGGCTTGAAAATTAATAATAATTTTTATATAACCCATTTAATTGATTTAATCAATCTTGGGAGTATAATTTTTCGAATATAAGAAAAGTTAAGGCTCCATGATGGAGCTTACACACTTATCAAATAAGTGTGTTTTTTTTATAAAAATGATACGAATATGATGCAACTTTGATGTAAGATAAAATGGTGAGGTGATTTCATGAATAAAATATTGATTGTCGAAGACGAAAGACCTATTAGTAGACTTATTAAAATTAATTTATCAGATGCTGGATATTGTTGTGTATGTGCCTTTGATGGAAAAGAAGCTATTGAATTAATTGATCATCAACAATTTGATTTAATTTTATTAGATATTATGTTACCAAAAATTAATGGATATGAATTGATGGAATATATTCGACCTTTAGAAATTCCTGTTATTTTTTTAATAGCTAAAAGCGATGTAAAAGATCGTGTTAAGGGATTGAAATTGGGAGCTGAGGACTATATAGTAAAGCCCTTTGAAATTATTGAATTACTAGCTCGTGTAGAAACAGTATTACGTCGTTATCATAAAACTGCAACTGTTTTAAGTGTTTATGATATTACTGTTGATACACTTTCGCGTATTGTTAGGAAAAATAATCAAATAATCAATCTAACAGTAAAAGAATATGATTTATTGTTATTATTTATTCAAAATAAAAATATTGCTTTATTTCGTGATCGAATTTATGAAGCAGTTTGGGGTGATTATTATATGGGAGATAGCCGAACTGTTGATTTACATGTACAAAGAATGCGAAAAAAACTTGGATTAGAAGATAAAATTGTTCCCGTTTATAAAGTTGGATATCGTTTGGAGGCGGATTGATGAAATTTTTTTGGAAGCTTTATTTTAGTATCATGACGATAACGCTTATTTGTTTTAGTGTAGGAGGGGCTATGTTGATTCAAACAAGCTTTAATAACTCTTTTGAACGCGAGACAGAGAGTGTTTACCAAGAAAATGATATCTTAGTCAATTCATTAACGCTTGAATTATATCCATATTTAGAAGAATTGACACTAAAAGGAGATACGTCTCAAGAACGTCTTGATTTGTTGCAAAGCTTATTTTCTAATATGATAGTTGAAACATTTAATGGAAGTGTTTCGTTTTGTATTCGAGATGAAAATGGGCATGTTGTTTATCAAAATGACTCTTTTGATAATGATCAGCATCTTTTTAAGAAAATTTCTCAAAACGAAAGAGGATATGTTGTTTTAAAAAATAAAAATCACTATAAATTACTTGCACTTAGAAACTTTTCTTTGAATGAAACAAATCTCTATTTTGAAAATATGCGAGATATTACTGAAGTTTTTTTAAATCGAGAAGAGCAATTTAGAACATTATTTTATTATACACTTATACTTTTATCTGTAAGTGCTATTGTTATTTTTGTGATAACAAGATGGCTTGTTAGTCCAATAAAAAAGTTATCTAAAGCGACAATGGGGATTGCTGATGGATATGCAATTGTTCCACTAACGGTAAGTAGTGAAGATGAAATTGGACAACTGACAAAAGATTTTAACATGATGGCAAAGCGTTTAGAAATAACAATGAAAGAATTGCATGAAGCTGTTGAAAGACAAGAATTGTTTGTAGGAAATTTTGCTCATGAATTAAAAACACCTTTGACTTCTATTATAGGATATGGAGATATGTTACGTTCTAAACGTTTAAATGAGGAAGAAATTGTTAATTATTCTCATTTGATTGTTGAAGAAGGTAAGCGATTAGAATCGATGTCAATGAAATTGTTAGAATTAGTTGTTTTAAAAAAACAAGATTTTAAATTGTATAGAATTTCTGCAGAAGTATTTTTTCAGGGAATTGAAGATACAGTGGATTTATTGATGAAAGAAAATCAAATTCAATTTTTTACTAAAATTGAACCTGGGGAACTCTATATTGAACCAGATTTAATGAAAACAGTATGTTTAAATTTACTAGATAATGCCCGTAAAGCAGTAAGTGAAAATGGTAAAATATATTTAAAAGGAAATAGATTAGAAAAAGGATATCAGTTTATAATCAAGGATAATGGATGTGGCATGGCTGCTGAAGAGTTAAATAAAATTAAGGAAGCATTTTATATGGTTGATAAATCACGTTCTCGAAGTGCAGGTGGTGCCGGATTAGGACTTGCACTATGTGATCAAATTATTAAGATTCATCAGGGAACGATTGATTTTGAAAGTACTTTAGGAAAAGGAACAACGGTGACAGTTGTTATAAGGAGTAAAGAATAATGAATAATTATAAAAACATAATGAAGTTTATCATTGCTATTACTTTATTAATCATTATTCCATTAGTTCCTTTAGTTGTTTCTAAAGTACAAGATGATGAATTAATTGGTCATCTTCAAATTGAAAAAATAAAAAATGAAGGCTATCACATTCAAACAAGTAAACTTTCAGTTGCTGAAAAATTAGAACTGATTGTTGATTATGAAAATAAAGGAAATGATATTATCACTACGACACAGGTTCAAGATATGAGTAATGAAAATATTCAAAAAATTCATACGATTGTTAATGAACAATTAAATATATTAAAAAATCTAGGTATTTTAACAGAATTTAATTTTGATGAAAATTATGTATGTTACAATTATACATTGAAACACTATAGTAATAGATTGAATTCTCAAAAAAATGTAAGTGTCTACCAAGTGGGTTTTACAAATGAAGAAAGAATTTTTAACGCTATGATTGATGTTGATACCCATTTGATATATCAGTATAATTATTATAATAAAAAATATGGCGATAAAGAGGACACAGAGATTTATGCTTTTGGAAGAAAATACTTAGGTTTATCTGATAAAGAAACTTATAAGTATTTGTTTAAAATGGCAGACAATCAAGCATATATAGCAGATAGTTCAGGTTATTGATACAACTTTGATGCTTCTTTGGTGATGTTTTTATGCATCTTTTTTATACACTTAAAAGTGTAAAAAGGATGCATTTTTGTTAGAAGGAGCGATTAAAGTGAAGAAAATTAATAAAATAAAGGTATTAGGGGTTATTTTTTTGATGATAGGGATTGTTACTTGTTTATGCTTTTTAATGAATCATCAAAATAAATTAGTAACACATAAAATTAAAAATTATCAAAGCAATGATGATGAATTATTAACATTAGTTAATTTTGAAAATACGATTCCTGAAGATTGGAAAGTTGATTTAGTACGATTGAATAATAATCAATTAGTTGATCGAAGAATTTATAAAGATTTAACAGCAATGTTAAAAGTAGCCAAGAGTGAAGGATTAAATTTATTGATTTGTTCTTCTTATCGAACAAATGAAAAACAAGAGCAACTTTATCAAAATAAAGTTAATAATTATTTAAAACAGGGATATTCAAAGCAAGAGGCATATGATAAAGCTGCTTTTTGGGTGGCAAGACCAAAAACAAGTGAACATCAATTAGGATTTGCAGTAGATATTGTTTCTATAAACAATCAACGTCTTGATCATAGTCAAGAAAAGACGGCTGAACAACAATGGTTGATACAAAATAGTTGGAGATATGGCTTTATTTTGCGCTATCCAACGCGTAAAAATGATATTACAAAAGTAGGCTATGAACCATGGCATTATCGTTATGTGGGGAAAAAACACGCTAAAAAGATTAATGAATTAGGAGTATGTTTAGAAGAGTATGTAAAAATGAATAAATAAGTATATCTTATTCTAAATAGGAAACTACCGAAATGTAATAAATGATTAAATCGGTAGTTTTATTGTTCATTTTATCCATTTAAGAGAAGGAATTTGAATATATTTTTGAAGAAGAAGAATGAGAGAAGATAATTTTTTAATATATTTTATTAATCTTTTTCTTTTTGTTGTTAAAGAATCTTCATGGAAATGTACAAGACATGTTTGAGGGAAAAGAGCATAACATAAAAGAATTTGTAGATCCTTTGAAGTTAGGTTATATTCATTGATTATTTGTTCTAATTGGTAGATGGAAATAGTATTATTTAGGTATAAACAGAAAAGATCATGCATGTATATGTTGATTTCTATATTTTCTATTAGATAAATATCTTCGTATGAATGAATTTTTTTGTGTTGATAGGACAGGCTGATGGATGTTATGGGTAAAAAATAATGATTTAAAAGCTCAATAGATACCTGACATAGAGTAAATAGGGTGTAATAGATAACTTGGTATTCTAAAGAATTTGAAGGTGTATAGACAAGAATGGATTCATAGTATTTGATCCATTCTTTTTTTATATTATTAACTGTTTTGGTTTCTTGAGATTTAAGAGATAGAGAAATGATTTTTTGTATATCTATTGGAATGCTTTTCAGCTGATAAAGAATATAACCTTGTGAGTGTTTTTGTTGGTAAATATTGTTGATAATTTTAAACGGATTAATTTGAAGCAAAGAAATATATTCTTGATAGTATAAAGGAAAAGGCTTGTTAGTTAAATAATAATGTTTATTTTCATAGATGAATGAAAATTGATCTTCTAGAGGAAGATGATAATATGTTTTTAAAATGTTTAGTTTTGATACCATGAGGGAACCTCACCTTCAATGACTTCATAGACAAGTGGAATTGTATAATTTTCTTTAAAGTGTTCATGATATAAGGGAACAAGGACTTGTAAAATAATTGTAATATTTAAATCGATAGAGATGGCAAGGTGATTGATACCGTAATTTTTAATTTTTTTATTGATATTTGATGAGGTTAAAGAAAGAGTTTTATATTTAATAGAAAAAGATGGGCCTCTATCTTGTAAAAAAACATTATTGGTAAGTGAACCAACAGGAATATAAGCAACTATGCCTTTTTGTTGATTGATTTTTAAAAGTTTTTTACTATAGGGGGAATTATCTTTTTGTTGAAAAGTGCCTTCTTCAAGCTTTAAAAGAGTTTCTTCAAGATTGTTGATGTAATTAGAAGCAATATCATTGATATAACTCATTTGAAAACTAATGGAATTATTTTCTTTTTTATAAAGTTTATGTGTATCTATTTTTTGTGTAAATGAAGTATGATTGATAAGTATTTGAATAAATTGATTTATTTCTTTGGTAGCTATATTTTCAATTCTAGGGGTAATACGATTTGAAAAAAGATAAGCAATAACAAAAAATATAATGAATATTAAAACGTATTTTCCTTTTTTCATCATATCACCATTATAAAATATGTAAAAAAAAAGAAAGTAGAACAAATCTACTTTCTTAATCTTAATAACCAGGTTTACCTAATAATTTGAACATATTTTTCTTATAAACTTCAACACCAGGTTGATTGAATGGGTTGACTCCTAAGAAATAAACTGACATAGCACATGACATTTCAAAGAAATAAACCATATAACCAAATCCATAAGCATCCATCTTATCTAATGAAATAATGATATTTGGTACATTACCAGTATTAACATGAGCATCAATAGTACCTTCACAAGCTCTTTTGTTAACATAGTCAACAGATTTACCAGCTAAATAATTTAAACCATCTAAATCATCTGGATCACTTGGAATAATCATATCATTTTGTGGATTTTTAACTTCGAAGATTGTTTCATATAAAACTTTAGAACCTTCTTGGATAAATTGTCCTAATGAATGTAAGTCTGTAGAGAATACTGCACTATGAGGTAAGATACCTTTATTTTCTTTACCTTCAGATTCTCCATATAATTGTTTCCACCATTCAGCAACATTATTTAATTGTAATTCATAAGTGACAAACATTTCAGCTGAATATCCAGCTTTATTTAATAATTGTCTTGCTACACCATAACGATAAGCATCATTTGTTTCAATGTTTGCATCGTTATATTTAACCATGGCATCTTTAGCACCTTTTAACATTTCATCGATGTCAATACCAGCCATTGCAATAGGGAATAGACCTACAGCAGTTAAAACTGAATAACGTCCACCGATATCATCAGGTACTACAAATGTTACATAACCTTCATCTGTAGCTAATTTTTTAAGAGCACCTTTTTCTCTATCAGTAGTAGCTACGATTCTTTCACGAGCTCCTTCTTTACCATATTTCTTTTCGCACATTTCTTTGAAAATTCTGAAAGAAATAGATGTTTCAGTAGTTGTTCCTGATTTAGAAATAACGTTGATAGCGAAATCTTTACCTTCAATATATTTAGCAACTTGATGAATATAATTTGAAGAGAAAGTATTTCCTACATAGATGATTTCTACTTTATCATCTGAATATAAACCATTAATTGCTTCAATAGCAGCACGTGCTCCTAAATAAGATCCCCCGATACCGCATACTAATAATACATCAACTTTTTCTCTTAATTTAGCAGCAGTTTCTTTCATTAATTGAACTTCTGCTTTATCATAGTTTTCTGGTAATTCTACCCATCCAAGGAAATCGTTACCAGCACCTGTTTTGTTGCGAATCATATCATGAATTTCTGCTACTTTTTCTTTGTATGATCCTAAATCTTCAGCTAATTTTGCTTTTGATAAATCTAATGTGATCATTTAGTTTTCCTCCATTACACCTTGTTTTAACCATTCTTCCATTGCTTGAGCTAAAGGTGAAAAACCTTTAGGTGTTTCTACAATTGGTTTTCGAGGGTTTTTATAGACGAGTTTTTTGTCTTTTCTTCGAAAACGATTGTCAACAGCTTTCAAGCTTAATTTGGCGTGATTGCTAGAATGATCAAAATCAATGACTTTTACTTTAACAATATCATTAATGCGTACATAACTTGCAATGCTTTTAACAAATTTATCTGATATTTCTGAGATATGAATCAATCCTGTTGAATTATCAGGTAAAAGAGCAAAAGCACCATATGGTTGAATACCAGTTACTTTAACATCTATGATATCCCCTCGTTTGATAAGTTTTGTCACTTGATTTCACTCCTTGCGGCACTATTATAGCACAATTTAATCATATGTGTTGTATTTAATAGGGAAAAAATATAAAATATGGTAGGATTTATATGATATAAAATCAAAGATATAAAAAGGAGTTTGCTAAAATGGAAAATATTGAAGAACAAATTAAAAATGTCATCCATAAATTAAGACCATATCTTCAAAGAGATGGTGGAGATATCGAATATGTTGATTTTAAAGATGGTATTGTTTATGTAAGAATGCTTGGAGCATGTGCAGGTTGTACCATGATTGATGATACTTTAAAAGATGGTGTTGAACAAATTTTAATGGAAGAAGTACCAGGAGTTTTAGAGGTACAAAATATTTCTAGTGCATTATAATACAAATTTCTTGCATTTATAGAGAGTTTGTAATATTATGTTTTAGTCTTTGAAGTCATCATAATTTTTATTTGATTTCACAAACTTATTTTAGGTGATGAAATTGAATAAAAGAAAAGAACAACAAATCAAAATAGCTCTTATTTTAAAAGAGATTGGTTTGGAAGATGAACTCATAGAAAAAATGACATCAATAAAAAAAGAAGAATATCAATAAAATAAAAAGGACTCTTATTAAGAACCATGAGATGAAGATCGATGAAGTGGTGGCAACCCTATATGTTAGAAGGTGCCTTTACTGAGCAAGTTTATTCTTGAACAATAAGAGAAAGCTTCCTAACGGCTTTCTCTTTAGGAAGCTTTTTTATTTGTTATTTAAGGAGGAAGAAAAAATGAAAGAAAGAATTTTATTTACATCAGAGTCTGTATCAGAAGGACATCCTGATAAAGTGTGTGATCAAATTAGTGATGCAATCTTAGATGAATGTTTTAAACAAGATCCTAACTCACGTGTTGCATGTGAATGTTTTGCAACAACAAACTTAGTTGTAATTGGTGGAGAAATTACTACAAATGCAAAGGTAGATTATGAAGCTGTTGCTAGAAATGTTTTAAAAGAAATCGGTTATGATGATGAAGCTAAAGGAATGGATTATAAAACATGTAAGATTGAAGTTGTTATGGATAGTCAATCAAGCGATATTGCACTAGGAACAAACGAAGAAGTCGGTGGAGCAGGAGACCAAGGAATTATGTTTGGTTATGCAACTAAAGAAACTGAAGGATATATGCCACTTGCTATTTCAATTGCGCATCATTTAGTACGTTATGCTTCAACTTTAAGACATGATGGAACTTTCAAATGGGCTAGACCTGATATGAAAGCACAAGTAACAATTGATTATACTGATGAAAAACCAGTGATTGATACTATTTTAATGTCAATTCAACATGATGATGATTTTGATGAAGCAGAATTTAAAAAATTTGTTAAAGAAAATATCATGGATGCTGTTGTTAAAAAATATGATATGAATACAGATTATCGTGTTTTAATCAATCCTACAGGACGTTTTGTAATTGGTGGTCCTCATGGAGATACAGGTCTTACTGGTAGAAAAATCATTGTTGATACATATGGTGGATATGCACGTCATGGAGGAGGAGCTTTCTCTGGAAAAGATCCAACTAAAGTAGACCGTTCTGCTGCTTATATGGCACGTTATATTGCTAAAAATGTTGTTGCAGCTAATATGTGTGATGAACTTGAAATCCAATTATCTTATGCAATTGGTGTTAAAGAACCAACATCTATTTATATTGATACAAAAGGAACTGAAAAAGTACCTCATGATGTGATTCTTGAAGCTATCAAGAAAGAATTTGATTTAACACCAGCAGGAATCATTCATACATTAAATTTAAGAACACCTATTTATAAAAAGACAGCTTCATATGGTCATTTTGGTAGACCTGAAGCAAATTTACCTTGGGAACAATTAGATAAGGTAGAAAGTTTAAAAAAATATATGTAGAAAAAAGCTCATAAATTGAGCTTTTTTTATTATGACCTTTTTTTGGAAAGGATAAAATAGCATATTAAAGTAGGAATTTAGGAAAGTTTATAGTATAATATAGTTATCAAAAGGAGGAATTAATTATGAAAATTACATTAAGAGGAAAGAACATTGAAATTACTGAAGCAATTGAAGAAAAAGTCAGTGAAAAATTATCAAAATTAGACAAATACTTCATTGTAAGTGAAAATGTTGAAGCCAAAGTACTTGTAAGAACTTATCCTTACGGACAAAAAATTGAAGTGACAATTCCTACTGAATATGTACTTTTAAGAGCAGAAGTTGTGGATCAAGATTTATACAATGCAATTGACTTAGTTATCGACAAATTAGAAGGTCAAATTAGAAAGTATAAAACTAGATTAAACAGAAAATCTAAAGATAATAAACTTGCATTCAATTTAGCATCAATTGAACCTTTAGAAGATGAAGAAGAAGACGTATTAGTAAAAACAAAAACAATTACTCCAAAACCAATGGATATGGAAGAAGCAATTATGCAAATGGAATTAATCGGACATTCATTCTTCGTATATCGTGATACTGAAACAGATGCTATTAGTATTGTATATCGTCGTAATGATGGAGATTATGGACTTATCGAAACTGAATAGAAATAATAATAAAAACGCTAACCAATTATCATAGGTTAGTGTTTTTTTTGAGACAAATTTGAAACAAATTTGAGACAAAATAATTTAAAAAATCATATATAATAATAGTGTAAAAAAATAGCTCAGAAAATGGGCTATTTTTTGTATAAATCTCCTTGATAAACATAAAGTTCTTTCATTTTTTTATCAATATCATTTAAAATAGTTACTTTTTTAATGGACCATAAAGGAGCAATTAAATCATCTATTTTACCATCACCAGTCAGTCTTTCAATGACAATTTCTGGCTTAATGTAACGAAGTTGTTCTACAACAATATCAATATATTCTTGACGAGAGAGCATTTCAAATTCATGGTTTTCATACATTTGTTGAAGTTTTGTATTTTTCACAACAAATAACATATGTATTTTAAGTGCTTGAATATCTAATTGACCTAATACTTTAGCAGTTTCAATCATCATTTCTTTTGTTTCAAAAGGAAGACCATTGATGATATGTACACATACTTCAAGATTATATTTTCTACATAATGCTAAACCATCAAGAAATTCTTGATAAGTATGTCCACGATTAATAAGTTTACTTGTTTGATCATGAATTGTTTGTAATCCTAGTTCGATATAGACATCTTTTTGTTTGTTGACCGTACTTAAATATTGAACAATTTCTTCGTTTAAACAATCGGGTCTTGTAGCAAGAGCAATACCTTTAACATCTTTTTTATCAAGAAAAGGTGCTATCATTTTTTTTATTTTATCTATTGGACCATAAGTGTTTGTATTGGCTTGAAAGTAAGCAATATAGGCACATTCAGGCCATTTTCTTTTCATGATTTGAGAAATTGTTTGAAATTGTTCTTCTAAATGATCATGGACATTTCCAGCGTAATCTCCTGATCCTGATGAACTACAAAAAATACAGCCCCCATATCCTTTTGTTCCATCTCGATTAGGGCATGTAAAATCAGCATTTAAAGCTACTTTAGCAACTTTTTGATGGTATTTATTTTTTAAGTAATAGTTATATGTATGATAACGCTTGTTATCCAAAGAATATTTAAATTGATTCATTTTATCACCGAGGCAATTATAACATAAGGAGTTTAAAAATGGGATTAGAGTTAAAAAATGTTACAAAAAAGTTTAAGACAATAGAAGGCGAAAGAATTATTTTTGAAAATTTGAATATATTATTTCCAAATAATGGTCTTGTAGCTATTACTGGTGAAAGTGGGTGTGGGAAGTCAACACTTTTACAATTGATTGCAGGAATAGATCAAGATTATGAAGGCGATATCCTTTTAAATCAAATAAAGATAGAAAATATTAAAGATTATCGACAGCTTATGATAAGTTTTGTTTATCAAAATTATCAACTTATAGATTATTTGACAGTAAAGGAAAATTGTTTGTTTTATTGTCGTTTAAAAGGAACAAAAGTTATAGAAAAACAAATGCTAGAATTAGTAAAAATATTTGAGCTAGAAGATTTATTAAATAAAAAAGTAATTGATTTATCTGGAGGTCAAAAACAACGTGTTGCATTGATAAGAGCTCTTTTATGTTCGAGTCCAATTATTTTGTGTGATGAACCAACTGGAGCTTTGGATGAAATAAATAGAAAAAAAGTGTACGAAATTTTAAAAAAAATGAGTCAAAAAAAACTTATTATCATTGTTTCTCATGATAAATTAGTTTCAAAATATACACAATATCATTTAGATTTTGAAAAGTTTAAACATCATTATCATTGGAATCATCAATTATATTCACGTTATCATATTATAAAAACAAGATGTGGTTCGCTATTTAAAGAAATGTTAAAAATGCTTGTTAAGGATAAAAAGAAATGCTTGATGATGTTTGTATCACAAATTTATATGGTACTAGCAATGACTTTAATTATAACGGGACTTTTTGGCTTTGATCGTTATTATCAAAAACAGTATGCTCATACTATTAATAATAATTTAGTGATGATTCAAAAGAAAAATCAAAGAATTTTTCAAGAAAAAGAACTTAAACAACTTAAAGGTAAATATCAATATTATTTGGATATAGGAAAGATTGAAGGCATAAAAAGTTTTCAATCTTTTTCTATAAATCGAAAAATAAATAAAAATGAAGTGTATGTTAATGATGCAATGATGATAAAAATCAAAAATTCTTACCTTACATATACTTTAAATAATAAAAAATATTATTTAAATATTAAAGGTATCATCAAAGATGATCACTTACAACCAACACTTTATTACTATACACTCCCTGACAAAATTGCAGTACAATGTGTAGATTTTTCAACTTGTTTAGTTTATGTCCAAAATAAAGAAGAAGTACAACCCTATCTAAAACAGTTATCTTCTAAATATAAAGGTGTTTGTCTTGTTTATGAACAATTTCAAAGTTATTTTGAATTGATTAAATTATTTAAAAAAGTAAGTTTTATATTTATTTTTTTAAGTTTTATGATTGCTGTTGTTTTAATGGGCTACATGATTTTATCAATGTTTTATGAAAACCAAAAGACATATGCTTTGATGCTAGCTAATGGTTATCAAGATAAATACTTAGCCTTGTTTATTTTAAAAAAGGTATTACTTACAATGATGATAATAGGGAGTGTATCTTGTTTGATTTCTAATCTTTTTTTAAAAATTATTACTTTGTTTGATATCTCTAACAAAGTATTTGGTATTGTCAATTTATTTGTTTTACCTGAAATATATCATCAAAAATATATGTTGTATGTTTTTTATTTTTTAGGATATATCTTACAGGGATTTTTATTAAGTGGATTTATGTTATTGAAAATGAAAAAAATAAAAATATATGAATGTTTAAGGGAGGAATAATATGTTAGAAATCAAAAACTTAACAAAGTCTTTTGATCGACCTTTGTTTAAGAATATGACAATGTCTTTTCAAAAAAAAGGAATGTATGTGATTATAGGACAAAGTGGATGTGGGAAATCAACACTTTTAAATATGTTAGGTGGTTTGGATCAACAATATCAAGGAACAATTGAAGTTGATGGAAAAGATATTCGAAAGATTCCTCATTATATTAGAAGATATGTTGGTTTTATTTTTCAACAGTTTCATTTGGTTGAAAATATGAGTGTAAGAGAAAACGAAAGTCTTGTAACCTATTTTAAAAAAATAATAGTTGCTAAAAAAGAAATTTATTTAAAACGCTTAAAAATAAAAGAACTTCAACGTTATAAAGCAAGTATTCTTTCAGGTGGTCAAAAGCAAAGAGTAGCTATTTATAGAGGGTTTATTGCAGAAAATCCTATTATTTTATGTGATGAACCAACAGGTGCTTTAGATGAAAAAAACAGTGAAGAAATTTTTAAAATATTAAAACAACTTTCAATGGAAAAACTAGTCATCGTTATTAGTCATGATGAATTATTAGCTAAAAAATACCATGATTATTTATATGAAATTAAAGATTATCAATTACATTTAATTCATCAAAATGCGATGATTAAAAAAGAAAATAGTATTGAAAAGACATGTAAAAAAACATTTTGTTATTTTTTGTTAAAAGAATTAAAAATGACATGGAAAAGTTCTTTTATCGTTGTACAGGTATTATTTTTAGCACTGTTAAGTATTTTACTAACACTTTCTCTTACACAATCAGCTAATAAACAAATTCATGAACAACTAGAACAAATTATTCCTTCTACAACGATTATGTTAAAAAAGAAAAATAATCATTTATTAACTCAAGAAGATATCAATCAAATTTATCATCAAAAAATCATATATCGTTTTTTACAAAATGATCAAATAGATTTTTTAGGTGTTTCTACTTCAAAAAAATATCAGACAGAAAAAACATTGTATATCTCTGATTATATTCAAAAGCCAAAAAATAAAATACAAGGGAAAATCATCCAAAATGATCAAGAAATTATACTGTCTAAATCTACCTATGATCAATTATTATATATTTCAAAGAAAAAAAGTTTAATAAATAAAAATGTTTATTTGTTTTTTGAATATTTAAATCAAATACGATCTTATAAGGTTAAAATCGTAGGAATTGAAGATAAAGAAACTATTATGGAAACAATCTATTTCAATGAATATGCTATGAGTCATATGATTAAAGAACTTTATCAAATAGAAAAAGGACAAACAGCTTTTATACAAGTAGAAGATAAAAGACTTTTAAAAGATTTAAAAAATAAATATCCACAATATCAATTTAAATTGGCTAATAGTTCATTATCTATAACAATTGATGAAAAATTTCAACAAATTGAATGGATTTTAATATGTTTTAGTTCATTAGCTGTCGTAACGGCATGTTTTTTATTGGGAATTGTTTTATATTTAACAGTTATTAAAAGAAAAAGATATTTTGCTATTTTACAAACATTAGGGGCTTCAAAACAACAAATTATTTTAATTGTTTTATTTCAAGGAATATGGATTTCACATTTTGCGTTTATAGAAGCTTATTTTGTTTTAAAACAATTATTTATCTTAGCTAATATGTTTATTCAAAAAGGCATTTCTAATTTGATTGAGGAATTTTTTATAATACCTCAAGATATGGTTTTAGTTGTTTTTATGGTAATGTGTGTTTTAACATTTATTTGCTGTTTGATACCTATAAGGAAAGCACAACAAATAGAAATAGTAGAAGCGTTAAAGAGTTGAAAAGTTTTTTATTGCATATAGCTTACGATGTGGTATAATCCCGTCTTTGACAGTTAAATAGGAAAAAAGAGTGGAACCCATTGGTATCAGTGGATTTTCACTCTTTTTAAAATGTTGTATGGAATATCTAATTTGATATTTTTTTGATTTTTTTATTTAGTTCTTTGGGCTGATAATATTCCTTGTCCAATTCTAATCCAAATGTTTCATTCAAAGCATCACATAGTGTACTTCCTGTATAAGTTGCCTGATAGTACAGATCATGATTATTGACCACATTCATATTTTTTAAGTTTTCAATGATTTCTCCGGTAGTAAAATGTCTGCCTTTTTGATTTAATTTTACTTCCATTATCCTTTGAATGAGCAATGCCGTATAACATGTCATAAAATGTGCTATGATACGATCATTTTTTCGATGATTTATAGGTCTTGCTTTGAAATTTGTTTTTAAAACTCTAAAACAATCTTCTATCCTATATCTCTGCGAATTGATCTCAATTATTTTTTTTGCTTCGTTTTCTGCATCCAGATTTGTAGCGATGGCATAGAAACCATCATACATCTCTTCTTTTTTTATCATCTCTTCATCAATATAATATTTATTCTTTTCATTTTTTACTTTTTTAATGAATCTTTTTGGATCGTTTTGATTCTTTTTTAAATCTTCGACCTTATTATTTTTTATAAGTCTTTGAGCACGTTCTATTTGACTGTTGCGAATATGCCTTTGATATTCCATCGCTTTTCTGGAAAAAGTAATGATGACATATTGTTTCAGTTCACCTTTGACTTTTTTTGTTCCTGTTTTTCCTGTAGAAGTCACATATTCTTCTGTAAGTCCTAAATCAACAGCCTTATCTGCACTGATCACTTTATACAGGATATCATTGTATAGATGGAGATTGTCTTCATCATTTTTATCAAATTCGTGCATTTCCTTTAGTGTCATAGGCAAGTCGTTGGATAAAAGCTTATAGTCACAATCATTAAATACTGCTTCCTGTAAAGGTTTCGACAGTTTCTTTATGGACTGTGTGACTATAAAGGCTCTGCTTCCAAAAGAATTGAACTTTCTAATATCATAGGAACCAAGTCCTGCATCAGCGCAATAGATAAGTTTTTTATCTTTGAAAGATCTTATCATTTTCTCTTCGGTTGAAGTGGCACACAACTGTTCGTTTTGATTTCCTGGATTGATACACATTGATAAAGGAATTCCCTGTGCATCAATGAACAGTCCCATTTGAACGATTGGAGTTGGCTGATGCTGTTTGGAAATCCCGTACTTTCTCAACATGTAAAAGATTTCACCAGTAACTTCATCGATATAATCCTCATCTGCAGTTTCAATTTCAAAATAATAGTTTGTACAGTCAAAATAACATACAGATGTATCTCTTGGAATGATGTTATTGCTTGCCTCATACAAATGGGAAATGTATTCATCAAAGTGTTTGGCCAAAAGCGATAGGAATCTAAGAGAAGATTCATAGAGATAGTGCGGCTGTTCATAATATATATGAAGATGATCATAGATTCCCAGTTTCGAACGAGGATCAAGTATTCGAGAGATGGTAAGAAATCTGTTTATGAGATCAGCATCATAATCGACCCTGGTTTGCGAAACAATATTGTTCAGAAAATCTTTGATCTTCAAATCATGATAGATAGACTGGATAAAGAAATAGCCAATATTGATATTTTTTGAATGGGCAACAGTATCCATTGAAGAAGGAAGCTTTTTAGAAAAATCGATATTGACATCTATAGAAATTTTATTGGCTTTATATTCTTCATTGAATTTAGCGACTTCCTGTTTTGCATATTCAAGAGGATCGTCAGTAATTTTAAGAAGGTCATTGTGTTTTCCAATAGTTTTAATGTTGCGGGTAGTCGTTTTCTTGCCGTTTCTGATACCCTGTTGAATAAAATAAGTTGGATTTTTAGAACGTCTGTCATAGTAAAGCTTCATGAAAATCATCTCCTAGAGACATTATACCACCATATACAACACCATACAACATTTAAAATGATAAAATTTGACAGTAAAAAAACTCAAAAAACCTATATGGAATAAGCGCTTTGAGCATATCTATATTCGTATGGAAGTTACATAACTGTCAAAAACCCG
>NZ_JBKYAR010000034.1:22642-25585 GCF_047023275.1 Faecalibacillus sp.
AGCGCTTTGAGCATATCTATATTCGTATGGAAGTTACATAACTGTCAAAAACCCGTGTTTTAACATTTATTTGCTGTTTGATACCTATAAGGAAAGCACAACAAATAGAAATAGTAGAAGCGTTAAAGAGTTGAAAAGTTTTTTATTGCATATAGCTTACGATGTGGTATAATAGAAAAGCAAAATCAATGAATAGGAGTACTAGCAAATCCCCTATATTTAGAGAGTCAGTGGTTGGTGAAAACTGATTATAGTATTTGTGAACTCGCCTAGGAGATGTATTTTTGAATAAAGTAAAAAATATCGTAGAACTGCGTTAAAGTTTTGAGGTGCTAGGATTGTATTCTAGAACTAAGGTGGTATCGCGTTAAAATTAGCGTCCTTAGATAGGGACGCTTTTTTATATTTAAGGAGGAAAAAATATGCCGTTCGATCACACAAAAATAGAGCCAAAATGGCAAAAATATTGGGATGAAAACAAAACATTTAAAACTGATTGTTATGATGATTCTAAACCTAAATATTATTGTATGGATATGTTCCCATATCCATCAGGAAATGGTTTACATGTAGGACATCCTGAAGGATATACTGCAACAGATATCGTATCAAGAATGAAAAGAATGCAAGGATATAATGTATTACATCCAATGGGATTTGATTCATTTGGATTACCTGCTGAACAATTTGCAATTCAAACAGGACATCATCCTGCAGAATTTACAAAGAAAAATATTGATGTTTTTAGAAAACAAATTAAATCATTAGGATTTTCTTATGATTGGGATCGTGAAATTGCAACAAGTGATCCAGAATATTATAAATGGACACAATGGATTTTTACAAAATTATATGATCAAGGATTAGCTTATATTGATGAAATTCCAGTTAACTGGTGTCCAGAATTAAAAGCTGTTCTTGCTAATGAAGAAGTTATTGATGGTAAAAGTGAACGTGGTGGATATCCTGTTATCCGTAAACCAATGCGTCAATGGGTTTTAAAAATTACTGAATATGCTGAAAGATTATTAGCTGATTTAGATGACTTAGATTGGCCAGAAGCAACAAAACAAATGCAACGTAATTGGATTGGAAAATCTATTGGTGCAAATGTTGATTTTAAAATTGATGGAACAAATAAAGTGTTTACTGTTTTTACAACACGTTGTGATACATTATTTGGAGCAACATACTGTGTTATGGCGCCTGAACATCCATATGTTGAAGAAATTACAACAGACACACAAAAAGCAGCAGTTGAAGCTTACAAAGAAAGTTGTGCAAGTAAATCTGATCTAGAAAGAACAGAACTTAATAAAGATAAAACAGGAGTCTTTACAGGAGCTTATGCAATTAATCCTGTAAATGGTAAAAAAATTCCAATTTGGATCTCTGATTATGTACTTGCAAGTTATGGTACAGGAGCAATCATGGCTGTTCCAGCTCATGATGACCGTGACTATGAATTTGCTAAAAAATTCGGTATTGAAATCATTCCAGTATTAGAAGGTGGAAATATCGAAGAAGAAGCTTATACAGAAGATGGTGTTCATATTAACTCTGAATGGTTAAATGGTCTTGGAAAACAAGAAGCTATTGATAAAATGGTAGATTGGTTACAAGAACATCATTGTGGACAAAAGAAAGTGTCTTATAAATTAAGAGACTGGTTATTCTCAAGACAACGTTATTGGGGTGAACCAATTCCAATCGTTCATATGGAAGATGGTACAATGCGTACAGTTCCTGTAGAAGAACTTCCATTGGAATTACCAGCAACTAAAAACTTCCAACCTCATGATAGTGGTGAATCACCACTTGCTAACTGTGAAGATTGGTTAGAAGTTGAAATTGATGGACAAAAAGGACGTCGTGAAACAAATACAATGCCTCAATGGGCTGGATCTTGTTGGTATTATATTCGTTATATTGATCCACATAACAGTGAACAAATTTGCGATCCAAAATTATTAGATAAATGGTTACCAGTTGATTTATATGTAGGTGGGGCAGAACATGCTGTATTACACTTATTATATTCTCGTTTCTGGCATAAAGTTCTTTATGATTGTGGAGTTGTTAAATGTAAAGAACCATGGCAACGTTTAGTACACCAAGGTATGATTTTAGGGGATAACAATGAAAAAATGTCTAAATCAAGAGGAAATGTTGTAAATCCTGATGATATCGTGGCTAGTCATGGTGCTGACTCACTTCGTTTATATGAAATGTTCATGGGACCACTTGAAGCTTCACTTCCATGGTCAACAAATGGATTAGATGGTTCTCGTAAATGGTTAGATCGTGTTTACCGTTTAATGATTGAAACTGGTAAATTATCTGATGAAAATGATCATAGTTTAGATCGTGTATATCATCAAACAGTTAAAAAAGTTACTGATGATTTTGAAAAATTAGGTTTCAATACAGCTATTTCACAAATGATGATTTTCATTAATGAATGTTATAAAGCTGAACATGTTTATAAAGAATATGCTGAAAACTTTATTAAAATGCTTTCATGTATTGCACCTCATATCTGTGAAGAAATGTGGCAACAATTAGGACATAATGATTCAATTGCTTATGAACCATGGCCAACTTATGATGAAAAAATGTTAGTTAGTGATACTGTTCAAATGGGTATCCAAGTGAATGGTAAATTAAGAGCTAAAATTGAAGTTGCTAAAGATGCAGATGATGAAGCAGTTAAAGAATTAGCATTTGCCCAAGAAAACGTTAAAGCACATACTGATGGTAAAAATATTGTTAAAGTAATTGTGGTTAAAAATAAAATTGTAAACATTGTCGTTAAGTAAAATGTTGTAAATGTTTAAGTAGAGATACTTCTCAAAAGCCTTGAAAAATCAAGCTTTTTGAAAAAAAGTGGGCTCCGTGTCAATAGTGGAGGGGCTTAAGAGATAGCGAAAGCTATCTCTTTTC
>NZ_JBKYAR010000035.1:0-25579 GCF_047023275.1 Faecalibacillus sp.
GCTCTTTATTTTGTAATATAACATTTTTAATGACATCTCCAAAAGAAGAAATTTGATCATCAAAAGTTAAATTCTTCATTTCTTTTAAAGAAATGAATATTGTTGGATATTGATTTTGATGTTTTAAAGCATCTTTGCTTTTTGAAATATTTAAATCATTGAATAAATAAGAATTTTCTTTTTCTTTAATAGAAAAGAAATAATAAAGCATCGACATATTAAGTGTCTTACCAAATCTTCGAGGTCTTGTATATAAAACAACTTGTTCATTTAAGATATCTGCAATTAAATTAGTTTTATCTACATAATATGCCTTCTTATCAATCATTGTTTTAAAATTTTCAATTCCTGTAGGTATCAGCTTCATATAATCAACTCACTTTCTTATAAGTATTATACAAGATATATCTTTATATTTCTATTGGATTATTTGTCACATAAAAAGCTTTGGACAATATCCAAAAAGAAAAAAGCTTTGGACAATATCCAAAACTTTATCTAATAACTTTTTGAATCATTCGATTCATTGTATATACAATGATAATACCTACAGGTATCATCACACATGATTTTAAAATTCTTACAAATTGTGATGCAAAGAATGGTATTCCATACATTATTTGTAACCAATATGGTGTTAAAAACATCGTTACTGTTAGTTCAATAGCAACAACTGATAGAATACTTAAATGAAATAAGCGTAAATCTTTTTCTTTGAGTTTATTTTTATAATATCTTATAAAAATAAAAAGAATAATAAGCATTGCTGTAATAATCACAAAGATTGTAAATTTAATTGGTAATGTCACTTGATATGTAGATCCTGAAATATTAACTTCATTGATTTTAAAAACATAAAGACATCCTAGTAATGAAATAATGATCATTACTACTTTTACAATTCTTTCTAATAATCTTTCATTTTTTTCATTTAAATAAATCTTTAATAGACATGGTATTTCCGTTTGTAAAACCGCATTTAAAGTAAATCCTAAAAATGGGAAACCTCCAGCATTTGCTAGAACAAGGCCTAGAAAATCTGTGGCAATAGAAACTATAAAACAATATCCTGGTTGTAATGTTAAACCAGCAACGATCAAAGGTAATACCTCTAATGTAATTTTTAAACTTGGAAATCCAAGAAAAGGTACCATCACAGCTAACCTTTTTAAAATAATAGCTAGAATGACAAATAAAGCCCCCAATGTCATTTGTCGCACATCGCTTTTCATTGGATATTTATAAAAAACAAATATCCCAATCGAAACAATAATAACCCCTAAAATAATTTGAATCATCGTTTGATTGCTACTTAAAAAACCAATTGTTCCTGCTTCGTCCTCTTATAAGTCCACAGGCGTTAATTCCGGTAAGAAACCGTACATATGTTTTTCCCACTTCGTCCTCTTTCTAGTCCATGGGCGTTAATTCCGATATAAAACCGTACATATGCTTTCCCGCTTCGTCCTCTTGCTAGTCCACGGGCGTTAATTCCGATATAAAACCGTACACAATTGCTACTAAAAGTAGACTCCTCCTTCTTTATTATTTGCTATGAATCTTTTGTAATAAGTATTTCCTTACTTCAGAAATAAAATACAATGATCCCGTAATCAAAAATGTTCCTTCTTGTAAATAAATATCGTCTAAAGCTTTTCTAAAATCCGGTTCAATTTTTACCGGATAATCCCCTGCTAATAATTTTGCACTTTGACTACGTGGATGTTTAAATTCACAGACGGTTATATCATACGTCAAATCTAATAATCTTTCAATCATATAGTCCGTATCTTTATCTCTTAATGCTGAAAAGATGATTTTTAAGTTATGTAATTTACGTGCAGAACGATAGAGTTCATCAACACCTTCTCGATTATGAGCCCCATCTAAAATAATCAGTGGCTTTTCACTTATGATTTCAAAACGTCCTGCCCACTTAGCTTCAAATAAACCTTCAACAATTGAAGATTCATTTAATTCAATAAATTGATGTTCCTTTAAATATAATAAAGTTTCTAGTGCTAAAGCACTATTTTCAATTTGATAAAGAGCAGGTGTATTTAAAACAATATTATAATCCTTATATGTATATTTAACATTTTCACCATCTTGTAAATCATGAATACGATCTAAACGAATCAAATGACTATGATGCTTTTCACAAGTATCTCTAAAAATATCAACACATTCTTGTTTATGTTCTCCTGTAATAAAATCAACATGATCTTTAATAATTCCTGCTTTCGCTCTAGCAATACTTTCATAGCTATCACCTAAATAATCCATATGATCTAAACCAATATTGGTATTGACACAAATCATTGGTAAAACAATATTTGTCGCATCTAACTCTCCACCTAAACCAACTTCATAAATGGCATAGTCAACACCTTGATAAATAAAGTAAAGAATTGAAATAAAGACTTCTATTTCAAATAAAGAAATCTCATACTTTAACCAATCATCCACATATCTATTAGCGACATCAACAATAAACTGTTCCTTGATCCATTCATCATTGATACGCACGACATCCAATCTAGAAATAAGCGCTGGAGAAGTAAATGTTCCTACAACATAACCTTGTTTTTTTAAAACTTCTTTCATGTAATTAACAGTAGAACCTTTCCCGTTAGTTCCACAAACATGGATACATTTTAAAGCGTGTTGGATATTATAAAATTCTTGCATATATTTTTTAAAGTTATCTAAACTATAGACACGATCTTTTTGTTGATGAATAAAGTCATAGACTTCTTCATAGTGTTTAAATTGTTTTTTTGTTTTTATTTGTATGATTTTATTTTGATAAATGATATCTTTTAGAGCTATTTTTTTAATGACTGCTATTAATTGTTGTTTAATTTCATCAGTTCCTAAACAAAGTTCTATTTCATTTTTGATAACATCAAAAATAATAACCCCATTGATATTTTGATTTTCATTGATATAAATAATTTTTTGATTTTGTTTTAAATATTCTTTTGTTATTTCTTCTTGATGGATGAATTGTATTAATTCATCCATTCTTTTTTCATTTAATAATTTGATAGACATAATTTCACCCACAAATATTATAAAGGATTAAAAAAAAAGGACAATGTCCTTTTTCTAAAATTTTTCAAATTGTTCAATATCTAATACAAAAACTGTTGCTCCACCAACAAGTACATCTACCATGATCGGAGTAAAGAATTCTCCCATTTCAGTAGGTGGAACAGTAGGTTCTTTTTCTACACGTTTTTTAGAATTTTCTTTAATAATACCTACAGCATGTTCAACTTTATCATCATTTGTTCCAATAAAGAATGTTGTGTTTCCTTTCTTTAAGAATCCACCTGTTGTTGATAATTTTGTAACGAAGTATCCTTCTTCTGTAAGTGCGGCTTGTACTGATGAACTATCATCAGAATTTACGATAGCAATTATTAATTTCATAAGCCATCCCTCCTGTATATCTATATTTTACACCAAATAAAATAATTATTAAAGTTTTTCGCCATGAAGAATTGGTAAAAATTTTCTTTCATAATCATTTAAAACATAAGTATCTGTCATCATTGATAAATAATCAGAAACAATCAATGGATTTGGTGTCTTTTGATAATTTTCTACCATCTTATTTTTAAACTTAACAATATTAGAATCTTGATCATTATTTTCTAATTCCTCTAAATAAACATCAAAAAGTTCTTTGACCATTCTTGAAAGTTTAGCATTTTCTTTTTCAAGAACAGGATGATGATGGACTTTTTCTCCTAAAAAGGAAAGTAGAGATGATAATGCTTCGAAGACCTCATGAGAAAAACGTAAATATGGTTTTTGATAACTATGGATCATCAAGTCACCAATCAATTTATTCATAATTGATTTATTATTATCTCCTAATACTTTTACTACATTTTCAGGAAGATCTTTCTTTTGTAAAATACCTACACTCATAGCATCTTCAATATCTTTTCCAATATAAGAAATTACATCTGAAATACGAACCACACATCCTTCTAAAGTCATTGGTTTTAACTCAAGACTGGCATTTTCTTTATGCCAACAGTCATGATACTCTTGTAAGAATTGTTCTTTTGTTTTTTTACGATCTGGTTCATATTTTTTAGAAAGCATTTCACCATTATGACACAAAATAGCATCTAAGACTTGTAAAGAAACATTATAGCCTTTCCCATTTCTTTCTAAATAAAGAATATTTCTTACACTATTAGCATTATGACAAAAATATCCAAAACCTTTTTCTTGGAGTTTTTCATTCAATGCTCTTTCTCCTACATGACCATAAGGAGCATGTCCTAAATCATGTCCTAAAGCAGCCGCTTCAATTAAATCTAAATTTAAATTCAAACCTTTTCCTATTTGTCTAGCAATACGTGAAACCCATTGAACATGGATTGAACGTTTAGAAATATGTGCACTTTGAAAAAATGAAAGAGCCTGTGTTTTATCGGTGTAACGTTGATAAGATTTACAATATAAAATACGATCAATATCTTCTTCAAAAGGCCAGCGAATATCAAACTCTTCATGTTCACTTTCTTCTTTTCTTAATTTTTGACATTCACTTGTTTTACAAGCATAAGGAGAAAGTGTACGATCATATTCTTTTGTTCTTTTAATTGTATTTTTAATAATTTTTTCTTCTTCTTTCATACTTATCACCTTTACCATTATATACTTTTTTCAAAAGAGATGCTCCAACAATGTTTTAAAAGCAATTAAAATCAAAACAATTCCCCCAAAAATAAGAGCCTTATTTTGAAACTTATTGTTTAAATAACGTCCAATTTGTAAAGCAAGCAAACATAATAGAAAAGTAATAATTCCTATAATCAATAAAGCTTGATAAATAGATACTTCTAAAAAAGCAAAAGTCATACCAATAGCAAAAGCATCAATACTTGTTGCAAAAGCAAGAATTGTTAAATCTAATAATTGAAAATTATATTGACTTTCTTCTTCATTAAATGCATCTTTTAACATGTTGATTCCAACAATCATTAAAAAGATAAAAGCAATATAATGATCATAAGCTTGTATCTTTTTTGAAAAAACACATCCTAGATGATACCCTAAAAAAGGCATCAATGCTTGAAAAAAGCCAAAATAAAAAGCAATGAAGCTTTGTTTCTTGATGTTTCCCTTTGGCATAGAAATACCATACATCATCGAAACAGTAAAAGCATCCATCGCTAATGAAATTGAAATAACAACAAGTTCAAATAATGACACATTATCTCTCTCCTTTGAGTAATACCTCACTACATTTCAAACCATCAATTGCACTTGACATAATACCTCCAGCATATCCAGCACCTTCGCCAATTGGATAAATACCTTTAATATTACTTTCCATATTTTCATCTCGATAAAAACGGATTGGTGCAGAACTTCTTGATTCAACACCAAGTAATGTGGCATTACTTGTAAATCCATTAATCTTATTATTCATTAAAAGAAGTCCTTCTTTTAAATTTATATTCAATGTTTCAGGAAGTAATGCATTGAGATTAGCATTTTTAACTCTTTTTAAACTTGTTTCAATATTTCCATAACTTTCTTTATTTTCTAAATAATCTTCTACTTTTTGAACAGGAACAGAATAATCACTTCCTCCAAGTTCAAAAGCTTTTTCTTCTAATTTTCTTTGGAAATACATACCTGCAAGAGGATGTGAACTACCAAAATCATCAGGAGTCACATTGACTAAAATAGCACTATTGGCGTATTTATTATCACGTTTATAATTAGACATACCATTAACAACCAGTCTCTTTTCTTCACTGGCTGCATTCATGACATAACCACCAGGACACATACAGAAAGTATAAACTCCTCTTTTTTGACTCGTATGCACAGCTAATTTATAATCAGCTGCTTTTAATGCAGGATGATCATAGAATTTTCCATATTGGCTTTTATTAATAAATTCTTGACTATGTTCAATACGCATTCCCACTGCAAAAGCTTTTTGAGAGATTTCTAATTGTTTTTGATAAAGCATTTCATATGTCTTTCTAGCACTATGACCAATAGCCAATACCAGTTGATCTACTTTTTCCTTATATGTTCCTTCATTATTTTCTAAAACAACTTCTTTTAATTGATTATCTTCAATAATAATATCTACCAATTTTGTTTCAAAACGAACATCTCCACATTTTTCAATATCTTTTCTGATATTTTTAACTACATCAATTAAAACATCTGTTCCTAAATGTGGTTTATTTAAGTAAAGAATATCTTCACTTGCACCATGTTCATAAAAAGTATTCAATACAAATTGTTTACGATAATCCTTAATACCTGTCGTCAACTTTCCATCAGAGAACGTTCCTGCGCCTCCTTCTCCAAATTGAACATTACTTTGAGTATTTAACTTACCTGTTTCTAAATAAGTATCGATATCTTTTTTTCTTTCATCAACACATTTACCTTGTTCAATCAAGATTACCTTTTGCCCACTACGTGCTAAATTATACGCACAGAATAATCCTGCTGGTCCACTTCCAACAACCATGATTGTTTGATTATTTGGTGTTAACCTATCATAATGATATTCTTTAACTTTACTTACTTGTTTACTATGTGTTTTTAATAATTGATCTTCATTTGCATATTCAAAAGTAAAGCCCATATTAAAATGTACTTTATTCTTTCTTCTTGCATCCACTGCCTTTTTAGCAATCTTTACATTCTTTACTTGTGATTTTCTTATATTTAATGTATTCGCAATAACTTTAGCATAATCATTTTCATCTAAAGAAACTGCAATATTACTTACTTTTAACATACCTTCTCCTATCTCTTTATTTTCCAATATCCTTTTTTGTTATTTCCAACTCTTTCTATAATTCCTTGATTCTTAAGTTTTTTTATAGAATTAGAGACTGTAGTTCTGCTTATACCTAATAGTTTTGATAGTTCTGTAACTGAATATCCTGGATCAATATACAATTGTTCCAATATTCCTTTCATACTACTATTCAACCTATCGTTCAATCTATCGTTCAACCTATCGTTCAATCTATCGTTCAACCTATCGTTCACCTTTGAAAAGTTATCAATCACCAATCTTTGAGGTGCATCAAATTCAATCATAATATCCGTAGGATTAATATAATATTTTGGCATTGGTAAATCATTTTCTATACATGAATCAAATATTTTTTCTATGCCTCTTCCCCATGACTCAATATGTCCTGCTAAATAGAAAACATGCGCAATATTAGGATTATAGGGCTTAGAACCATGTTTTTGATAAAGAGTTTCTTCTGTCCAATGATCTGGAAGTTTTCCAACATTTGTAATATAGAGCTTATCTTTATAAACACTTATTTGTATTGGTACACCAGATTCATATTGTTTATGAACAATAGCATTTAATATAGCTTCTCTCATACTTGCTTCACTTACAAAATATTCTTCAACTCTTTGAAGTCCATCATATGAAATCTTAGCTTTCATATATTTAAAGAAAATAAGTTCTATAACTTTATCAATTTGTTCAAAAAGTGATCCTCTTACTTCATCTTGATAAATTAAATCAGCATCTGTTTCAAAAAATCCTACTTTTATAAAAGCACCTGTAAAATATCTCTCTGGATCCTTTGAAAACAAAAGTAACGCTGCATTTGTAAGATAACCATTACTTATTAAATGAAGTTTATCTAATAATGTTTCTGTATCTTCTTCTAAAATCGTATCATCTATTCTTTTTTTACGTATTGCGAGTTCTTTGAATTTTTGAATCGCATTTTGATCTAAATCTTCTATTTTTACTAATGGATGTGGAACATTGTCCCACGTTGCTCCTCTTTTACGTAAAATAAAGCTTTCTAGTTCAACACCTGTCAATTTTTGTGTTGTACTCCCACTTCTATAATAGTAATTTCCTTTACAAGATATAGCAATAGGATAAGCTGGAACATCAATTTCAATATATTCCAAATTATTTTCTTTACATAAATTAACATCTACTACGATTCCCATTGCATCTCGTATTTTACTAGGTAAAGATTCTAATAATTTTCTAGCATCTTTAATACCTACAACTTTGCCGTTATCATCTACACCTATAAGAAATTTACCACCTTGTGCATTTGCAAATCCACATACGCCTACTAAATATTCATCTTTCCAAACTACTTTCCATTCAATATTATGCTTTTCTTTATTTTCCATAGCGAGCTCCTTATTATTTGGTAAATATAGTTTTTCCACTTATATATGCATTATAACATTTCTATATAACTCATGATTAATTTCCATTTATAGCATTTGCCACATGTACACCACTTGCAAAAGCGAAATGTAAATTATAACCTCCACAATCACCATCAACATCCAAAGCTTCTCCACAAACATAAATACCTGGATATTTCTTAAGTTGTAAATTTTCATCTACTTCTTTTAAAGAAACACCACCATGACAAACTTGTGCTTTTTCAATTGACATTGTATCGATGATTTTGAATTCTAAACAATGAGGATCAATATTTTTATCTTTAAAAACCTGAACGATTTTTTCATGAAAAAATCCTTCTAAACCATAATATTGAAATTCTTCTTTTTCAATATCAGGCAATAAATTTAAAACAAGTTTTGGGTTTTTTAAATGCTCTAAATATCTTGATAATTGCATAATACAAATACCTGATAGACCATAATCTGTAAACATGATTTCTCCTGTTTGTTTTTCAATCAATTGATTTTGATCATAAAGCATTGCAATTCCTTTTACTCTTTGTCCTTTTAAAGCTTTAAAAACTGGTTTTGTTTTTACTTGAACAAGACTTGGTGTAAAAGGAATCATGGAAATGTTCATTTTTTCTAACATTTTTAAATTATTTTGTCCTGATAAATGACTGGCTGGTGATCCTGTCGCAATGACTATTTTATCTGCTTGATAATGACCATTTGTCGTAATAATTTCATAAGTGTTAGCTTTTTTTATTGCTAGAACTTCACAATTATCGATATACGATACATTATTCATGTTTTTCATTAAAGCATTTTTAACAGATAAACTTGAAAGTGAATATGGATAAACAAGATTCTTTTCATAACGTAATTTTAAAGAAAGTTGTTTAAAAAAATTAACGATATCAAATTCTTTAATTAATTTTTCTATTAAAGGATCTTGATGATTGTAATACTTAATATCCATATTCAAATTTGAAACATTACACCTTCCATTGCCACTAGCGAGTACTTTTCTAGCTGCTTTATTAGATTGTTCCAAGACAATAATATTATATTTATTTGTTTTTACTAATTCATTCATACAAGCAAGTCCACTCGCACCTGCTCCAATAATAACAATTGTTTCCATCTTTATCCCTCATTTGCTTTTTCATTATACATGAACAAAACTCGTTTGTCATTTATATTAAACCTTGAAAAACCTCGATGTATTCGCTATAATAACCAAGTATTGAGATTACATACAATTAAGGAGGCTTTTTTATGGGTAGAGCACATGAAGTGCGTAAAGTTGCTATGGCAAAAACTGCTGCAGCAAAAGCAAAATTATATTCTCGTTATGGAAAAGAAATCTATTTAGCTGCTAAAGCTGGTGGTACTGATCCAGATGGTAACTTAGCATTAAGAAGAATTATTGCTAAAGCTAAAAAAGAACAAGTTCCTGCTGACGTTATTAAACGTGCAGTTGATAAAGTAAAAAGTGGAGCTACTGAAGATTATCAAGAAAAAACATTTGAAGGATATGGTCCAAGTGGTTCAACTGTTATTGTTAAATGCTTAACTGATAATATTAATCGTACTATTTCTCAAGTACGTCCAGCATTTACAAAATCTAAAGCAAAATTAGGAAATGAAGGTTCAGTATCTTATTTATATGATACATATTCTATTTTAACTTTTAAAGGATTAGATGAAGAACAAACTTTAGAAGCTTTAATGGAAGGTGAAGCTGATTGTCAAGAAATTGAAACTCATGAAGATGGTTCAATTGAATTAACTGGTGCACCAACTGATTTATATAAAATGAAAGATGCTATTGAAGCAGCTTGTCCTAATGCTGAATTTGATGTAGAAGAAATCGCTACAACACCTCAAGAATATGTATCTCTTGAAGGTGAAGATATGGAATTATTTGAAAGATTAATGAATCTTTTAAATGCTTGTGACGATGTAGATAAAATCTACCATAACGTTGAAAACTATGAAGGAGAATAATTTCTCCTTCTTTTTCTTTATAATGAAAAAAATGAAAGATGTTTGATCTCTTTCATTTTTATTTATTAACAACTTTTATCCCATGACATTTGCCAAAATGCAAGTTCGTATCTTGAACATACTACAAAGATATCAATAAGATGTTGAATTTGTTTTTCTGTATAATCTTTAGTAAGTTGGTTCATTGTTTCTATCAAAATAACATTCCCACTTGCATATTCATTTGAAGCATAGCCTTTGATCCAATCTCCATAAAATTCATCATGAATTGAATTTGGATTATTTTCAACTATCTTTTTAGCAATGACTTCATAGCTATAAGCACATGATAATATAGCTGCTAAAATTTCTGCTTCTCCTTCTTCATAGGCAACACGTAGCATATAAGAAGTATAAGAGAGATTATCAAGCAATGGTTTCATATCATCTATTTCTTCTTGACTTACTTTAAATTTTCCCATATATCCACTATGAACATCTAATTCACCATTCATCACAGCAATATATTTAGCAAAAAGATTAGCTGTTTCTAAGCTTTTTGCTTTAGCAACTCCAATAGCAAAAACTTTCGCATATTCCTTTAAATAAAGATAATCTTGCATAATATAATATTTAAATTTATCTTTTTCTAATGAACCATCTTGTATTCCTTGTACAAAAGGATGTTCATTATAAAAGCTCCATAGCTCTTTTGTTGCTTCTAACATCTTATCTGTTGTTTTCATATTTTTCCTCTTTTCATGTTACAATAAAACTTCTTGAAATTGAGCACCTTCTTGTAATTGTTTTGGAGTCATATTATAAATTGCATCTATAATATAATTTCGATAACTTGCATTACCATCTAACACTGTTAATCTTTTATATGCGATTTCTCCTGCAAGACCCATTGCACATACTGCAGCGACTGTTGCTTCAAGTAAACGATGAGAATTAGCCGAAATAAATGAAGCCGTAAGTGCTGATAATTGACAACCTGTTCCTGTAATTGAAGACATCATTTTATGACCATTATAAATAGCATAAGCGACACTTTCATTACAAACTATGTCAATAGCTCCTGTAATAGCAATAACAGCTCCTGTTTTTTTAGAAAACTCTTGAGCAAAACTAACAACTTCATGAATGTTTTCTGCTGTCACTTTATCAGCAAGATTTGCATCAACACCTTTAGTTGTTCCACTTCCTAAAGCTAATGTTTTAATTTCTGAAATATTTCCACGAATAACTGAAAATTGAATTTCTTTTAATAACTTTAAAGCAGTTTGTGTTCTTAACGTAGAAGCACCAACTCCTACAGGATCTAAAACAACAGGGTGATGAAGTTCATTTGCTTTTTTCCCAGCAATAACCATTGATTCGATCGTACGCGTATTAAGTGTCCCAATATTAATATTAAGTCCTGTACAAATCGAAGTAATTTCAGCAACTTCTTCTTGATCATCAGCCATAATTGGTGATGCTCCACAAGCAAGAACAACATTGGCACAATCATTGACTGTTACATAATTTGTAATATTGTGAATGAGTGGATTTTTTTCTCTAACATTTTTTAACATTTCTTCTAACATATTTTTTCTCCTTGTTTTTACAAGTTATTTCATAAATATGAAGATGACCAAACTTACCCATCATCAAAAACATAAACTTTGTTTATGAAATAACTCTATGGTAGTTCGGTCGATACTTTGTGGTATCCTCTCACGCTGGAACACAGCTTCCCTTCGCTTAATACAAGATTCAAGGCGCTCCCCTTCAATCCGCCACATTGTGGATAATTTTCAAATAAAAAACAGGAGACATGCTCCTGTAAAAAAATCAAGCTGATGACTTCCTACGATGGCATTATCCATATCAGGTTAAAGGGTCGAAGTTAGATCACTTCCTCTCAGCCTGCTTACAAGCTCCCCTGTTTTTATTTACATATTTAATGATACTCTTTATTTTTTTAAATACAAGTTTTATTCAATTTCTTCAATTTCATATTTACCTAAATAAATTAAAATATTATTCATAATAATATCAATAGCCCAATAAAAAATCACAAATACTGCAAGTCCAACAATAAATGCATATCTCAAACTAGTCATCATATATAACGCTGGAATAAAAGCAATAACAATAGGAATAAAACCTACTCCTGAAGGAAAATGGATTTGATAAACACTATGACATTCCTTGCATTCTTGTCTACCTTTATAAGCAAAAGCAGAATCTTTTATTTCATGACTACAATGATAACATCTCATTATAATGTACAAATCATCACTGTCATTGTTCCATCAAAATGAACTTCTTTTTGATCAGAACATACAACAAAGTGATCTCCTTTTTTGACTTCTTTTCCTTCTACTGTACCTTGTCCTTCAATAATTGATACAAGTTGGAATGGTTTATCATTGATGACTTTATTATATCCTGTCATATCATATTTATTTAATGTTAAATAATTTGATGAAACGAGTTCTTTTCTTGTTCCATTTTCGATTGTTTCTTCTACTTGTTTAGCTAGATCATATGGTTTATATGGCACTGTTGTTACATCGATGGATTGTTTTACATGTAGTTGTCTTTCATTTCCATCTTTATCTTTTCGATGATAATCATATACTCGATATGTGATATCTGATGATTGTTGTGCTTCATAGATCAATGATCCTTTACAGATGGCATGAATTGTTCCACTTGGAATATAGAAGAAATCTCCCTTTTTGATATCAAATTTATTTAATAAATGATCATAATCATCATTTTCAATAGCACTTACAAGTTCTTCTTTTGTTTGAGCATGATGTCCCATCACCATCTTTGTATCTTCTTTACAATCTAAAACATACCAGCATTCTGTTTTTCCTAATGAGTTTTCATGAAGTGCTGCATATTCATCATCTGGATGGACTTGTACTGATAAATCATTACAAGCATCGATGATTTTTACAAGTAATGGAAATTGTTTGTCTTTGATATTTCCAAAAAGTTCACGATGTTCTGCAAAGACTTTTGATAAAGTTTGTCCTTTGAATTCACCTTCTTTGATTGTATTATCACCATTAGGATGTGCTGAAGGTGCCCAACATTCTCCTGTTTGATTACTTGGAATATCATAACCATACTTTTCTTTAAGTTGATTCCCTCCCCAAATCATTTCTTTAAATACTGGTTCTACCCATAAAATATGTCCCATTTTTACTTTCCTCCATTTATTAATTTTAAAACCTCTGTTACTTCATTTTCACTATAAACTGCAATTCCTTTTTCTTTTAACATCTGTACAAAAATACCATCACCTTCAACAAGTTGATGTGAAAAAGTACCATCATAAATAAAATCTTTTCCACAGCTTGGACTTTTAGCTTTTAAAACAGCTATTTTAATATCTTTTTCTAAACATTTATCTAAAGCTATTTTAGCACCTCGGGTATATTCTTTTGTACGATCTATGCCATTTTGATCAATCACGTTTTCTCCAACAATTTCACAAGGTGTTCTAGGAATTGGTAAACCACCTAGTACTTCTGGACAAAGTGGTAACACTAGACCTTGATCATAAAGTTCCTTTATTTCCTTACAAAGATTATTCTTTCCAGCATACGTACAATTTTCCCCAATTAAACATCTCGATACAGCAATCATTTTAAAAGTTCCTTAATATCACTTGGCTTAGAAACTGTATAAGTTGCTCCAGCTTGAACAAGTTCTTCTTTTCCTCTAAAGCCCCATTCACATCCTATAGATTTAATTTTAGCATTGATGGCTGTTTCAATATCTACATTACTATCACCAATCATTAATGTTTCATTTTTATTACTTTCCATTAACTGCATAGCAAGTTGTACTAAACAAGGATGTGGCTTTTTAGGTTGATAAACTGTATTTCCAAAAACATACATAAATTTGTTTGGAAATAAATGATTAACAATTGTTACTGCATTTAATTTTGGTTTATTGGTTACAACTGCTAATTTATATCCTTGATGATAAAGTTCATCAATTAATTCTTCCATTCCTTGATAAGGTTTTGTATGTTTTAAACAATTCTCTTTATAAATTTCATCAAAACGTGCACGGTATTTTCTCACATCTTTTTTATACTCTTCAGGCAATGCCCTCTCTATTAATTTATCAACACCATTTCCTACAAATTGTTTATATGTATCTAAATCATAAGTAGGAAAATGGTTTTCTTCCATTAAAATATTTGTAGATAAAGCTAAATCTTCTATCGAATCTACAAGTGTTCCATCTAAATCAAAAATCAACGTATTATACATAGACTTCCCCTTTCACTTTATTTAGATTATAGCACAACTTCTATTTATTGTTTATTGGTTTTTGATATGTTAGAATAGTTCTTGAGGTGAAATTATGAAACAACAACAAAAAGATGTTTTCATGACATTATTAACAGGTCTAGGGGCAGCATTAGGAATTATTACTTACTTTTTATGTACATTCCTTTTCCATAAATATGAAACATTCGGTGCTTTATCTATCTTTGGTTTAGCCATGATTTTTAGAGTAATTGGTTATTTTATTGATAAAATGCTAGCAAAAAAGTAGATTCGTAAAAATCTACTTTTCTTTTGTATAAATAATTTGACAATTTGCATTTGCTAGTTTTTCTTGATAAACAATTGGTAATTCATCGACAACTACAATATCAATATCTTGAAAATCAAAAGCTTTATAAGAGCTTTTTTTATTAAATTTACTATGATCTACAACCAAACATACTTTTTGACTACGACTTGCTACTTTTCTTTTAATTGCAGCATCTTCAAATTCTTCAACATAAATACCATCTTCCATCACTGCTGCTGCAGCTACATAAGCTAAATCAAAATAAATTTGATCTAATGTATTAAGCGTTTGGCTTCCATACATATAACGATTCTTTTTAAAATAAGTACCACCTATCATATGACATAAACAATGTTGAGATAACACTTCAATATTATCTAAAGAATGGCTATACGCTTCTATAGTATCATCTACATATTGACACAAAGCTGCAACTGTTGTTGAAGTATCAAAAAAAATCACTTTGTTATTTTTAATCAAAGAAACAGCAGTTTTACCAATTTCATTTTTTATTTCTTCATTTTCTTGCTTTCTTATTTGATAACTTCCTATTTGATGTACATTATTTAAAGTAATACCACCATGTGTCCTTATTGCTAAATTTTCATTTACAAGACGAACAATATCTCTTCTTGCTGTATCTCTAGAAACATGAAATTGATCCATAATTTCTTGATTCGTCATTGTCTTTTTATCTTTTAATATTTCTAAAATTTTATAAATTCTTTCTTCTTGATACACCTTATTCACCTACTAAATAATCTAATGCATAAACAATTCCATCTTCATCATTAGAAAGAGTATGTGTTGGAATACTTTCTAAAACACCTTGAGCCCCATTAGCCATTGCAAAGCCTTTTCCAGTTAAAAGAAGCATATCCAAATCATTATAATTATCTCCAAAAGAAACGGTTTGATGAAGACCTATTTTCATTTTATCACATAAAAATTGAATTGCACTTGATTTTGATACAGATTCATCCATAATTTCTAAATAAGTTGCTTTAGATTTATAAATCTTTAAACCACTAAATTTTTCCTTTAAACTCATTTCCAAACGATCAATAATCATAGCATCAGCTATCACTAATAATTTATGAACCTTTTTAACTCCATTTAAATCTAATTTTTCAGGTTTTAAACCAGTAATACGACTTTCTTCTTCAATACCTTCATCTACTTCATCAACCATCCATTTATCTTCTACATAAAAACTCACTGGTATTTGATAGTAGTATTTAATATATTCAAAAAGACGTTTTGCCATTTCTACCGAAAATCCTTTTGAATAAATCACTTCTTGATTTTCATCTAAAATCAATCCACCACTATAGCTTACCATAGGAGCTTTTATTTGTAATTCATCTAAAAAATAATGCATTCCTTTAGGCATCCTTGCTGATACAAGCACAAAAGGAATATGATTCGAATATAATTCTTGTACTTTATTTTTAGTTTTTTCACTTATTTGATGTTTTGAATTTAATAGTGTACCATCAATATCACTAAATACGCATTTATAAGTCATATTTCTCACCTCTCACTTATATTATACGTATTATTAAGTAATTGTCAACATACAAACTTATAAACACTTAATGTAAATAAGCATTTATAAGTAAAAAAAGTAGGTTCCCCTACTTTCTTCTATATCTTTGTTGACGTCTTTTTTTTCGTCTACGTTTAATCATGATTTTTCTTACTAACAATAAAACAATAATACCAACAACAAGAAACTCTATACATGGTAAAACAGCATTTTCAATTTTTCTCATTGTTACAACGAAACGACTTTCATTGACTGCTTGATCAGTAACTAACGAAACTGTCTCTAATTTTGTTTTTTTATAAAGAACATCCATTGTTCCAGCATTTTGATTTTTCTTAACTGGAGCTGTAAGATTTTTTAAATGAAATTTATATTGTAAATCTGCGGGATTATAATTTTTAGGTAATACCGCCTCTACTTTTTTTTCAGTAATAACATCTACTTTACCAGTTTGTCCTTTTTTGATTTCTACCGTATTCATCTTTGTTCCTTTTTTTAGAACATCTGTTACTGCATAGTTTGCAGCAATATAATGTCCTAAAGTAAGTGTATCATTGACAGTACAATGATTATAACCCTCACTATTTTTTGAAAAACCAACAACACTAATATAATGGTGATTATTAATGTTTAACAAACTAGATAAAGTACTTTGCGCTTTACTTGTATAACCACTTTTACATCCTTCTATCATAGATGTATCAATATGATCTCTTTTACTACTATAAATAACTTTTTTAACCCATTGATGTAAACCATCACTTGAAGTATATTGATATCTATTAAATACTTCGACAAATTTTTTATTTTTTAAAGCATATTGTGTTATCTTAGCCATATCATAAGCAGTTGTGTAATGGTCATCATCATGAATTCCTGTTGTATTAACGAAATGAGAATCTTTTAATCCCAATTTTTTAACTAGTTGATTCATTTTTTTAACAAATTTTTCTTGATTTCCACAGGTATTATTAGCAAGTGCACGACAAGCATCTGCTCCTGAAGGTAACATTGCTCCCATTAACATATCTCTATATGTCACAACTTCCCCAACTGTAAAATTAGCAGCTGTAGCTCCTGTTTCCCATACAGTATCAATATCACTTTGAGTAATTGTTTCAGTTTTATCTAAATCATCGATCATTTCGATTGCAACAATACATGTTAAAATTTTTGTAATACTTGCTGGATACATTTTATCATGTGCACTTTTATTGTATAAAATTTGTCCAGTATCTTTATCAATAACAATAGCATATTGACCAGCAATATTAACTTCATTTTGATTTGTATTGCCTTCAGCAAAGACTGATCCTATAGATGTAAAAATCATTATAAATGATAAAGTGATTGTGAGTAATTTTTTAATCATTGTTTTCCTCCCTATGTAAAAAAGATAATTTTGTTTCTGAAATCAATACAGAAATAAATATAATTAAAAATCCTAAAGCAATTTGAAGTGTCATCATTTCTTGACCAAATAAAATAGAAAAGAAAACCCCAAATACAGATTCTAAACTTAATAATAATGCTGCAATATTTTCATTAACAAATTTTTGTCCAACATTTTGAAATAAATAACATAATGTTGTTGCAAAAAAAGCAAGGTATAAAATTTGAAGATAAATACTTTGGTCAATATGGAAAATAATAGAAACATCTTCAAATAAATAAGCTGCTACAAATGAAAAAATAGCGGCAAATGCAAATTGTAAAGCTGTAATAATTATTGGAGAGGTGTTTTTCATTGCTTTTTCACACACAATAATATGAACAGCATATAAAAAACCTCCTATTAATGTATAAATATCTCCTAAATTGATTTTTAAAGAACTATCTAAAGAAACAAAACCAACTCCAATAAAACAAAGAATAGCTGCAAATATTTGTGAGCAATCTGGACTCTTTTTAAAATAGAGCCAACTTAATAAAGGAACAATAGTACAATAAACAGCCGTTAAAAAAGCATTTTTACCTGGTGTTGTGAGTTGTAAACCGAATGTTTGAATTGAAAATGCACTAAACAACGCAAGTCCAGCTAAAAAACCACCTATTAAATCTTGTTTTTTTATTTCTTTTATTTTATTAAAAAACAAACATGTAATAAAAATAGTACTAAGTACAAAACGGATGCATAACAAAGTAAATGGCGAAATAAAATCCACAGCATTTTTCATAACAATGAAAGAACTTCCCCAAATAAGTGCTGCCATTAATAACATACATTTACCCATTGTTTCTTTTTTCATATACTCTCTCACCTACAATCTCGTAAATAATAACACAGTTCGCTTCATTTTTCATTACAAAATTGTTTTTTAAAAAGAAAAGGATGTACCTTTCGATACATCCTGTTAGCTATTATTCAGCTACACGGTGAGCTACGCTTGCACAACGTGAGCATAATTCACCATTCATTTCATCTTCATCAAAATAGTTCCAACATCTTGGACATTGTACACCGTTGAATTTTTCTACTTTAATGTAGCTTGTTTCATATTCTTCTAAAGTTGTATCATCAACTAATTCAACTTTAGCAACAATGAATAATTGTTTTAAATCATCTTTTAAGTTAGCAATATCTTTATATTCATCTTTTAAAGATAATGTTACTTTTGTTTCCATATTAGATTTAATTAATTTTTCATTTCTTAAACCTTCCATAGATTTTAAAACATCTTTTCTTACTTCCATGAATTTAGAGAAATAAGCTAAAACTTCTTCTTCGTTTTCAATATCAAATAATTCATATTTAGGTTCTAAGAAAATAGATTCTGCTTTTGTTTCATCACAATAGAAATGATCATGTAATTCTTCAGCTGTAAATACAAGAACTGTTGATAATAATTTCATCATTGTTTTAGCATGATGATATAAAACAGTTTGAACTTGTCTTCTACGAGGAGAATTTGCAGCTTCAATATATAAGATATCTTTTGTGAAATCCATATAGAATGAACTTAATGTATTTGTAAAGTAATTTAAGATTTCTTGGTTGGCTGTTGCAAAATCATAATTTGCATAAGCTTCATCATAAGCTTTCATTAATTCATTTAATTTAGCTAACATGTATTGATCAACACCAGGTAAATCTTTAATTTCTACTAAATCACTTTCTTTAAAGTCATTTAAGTTACCTAAAACGAATCTCATTGTATTACGGATTTTACGATATCCTTCAGCAACTTGTTTCATGATTTCATCAGAAATACGAACATCTTGTTGATAAGCAACAGAAGTAGCCCATAATCTTACGATATCTGCTCCATATTGGTTAACAAGTTTAATAGGATCTACTGTATTTCCTAAAGATTTAGACATTTTATTTCCTTTACCATCTAATACGAAACCATGTGATAAGACAGTTTTATAAGGAGCTTTACCATGAGCAGCAACACCGATAATTAATGATGAGTTGAACCATCCACGATATTGGTCACTACCTTCAAAGTAAAGATCTACAGGATAATTAAATCCTCTTTCTACCATGACACCTGTATGTGAACTTCCTGAGTCAAACCATACATCCATGATATCTTTTTCTTTTTTGAAGATACCATTTGGTGAATGTTCATTTGTATATCCTTCAGGTAATAAATCTTTTTCATCTCTTTCAAACCAAACATTTGAACCATGTTCTCTAAATAATTCAGAAATATGATCAAATACTTCTTGTTCAATAATTGGTGTTCCATCTTCACAATAGAAAATAGGAATTGGTACACCCCAAGTACGTTGACGTGAAATACACCAGTCTCCACGATCTCTAATCATATTATAGATTCTAATATGACCCCATTCATTTAACCAGTTAATATTATCAATTTCACTTAATAATTTATCTCTGATTTTATCTAATGAACAGAACCATTGATCAGTTGCTCTAAAGATAATAGGTTTTTTAGTACGCCAATCATGTGGGTAACTATGTGTAATGAATTCAAGTTTTAATAAAGCACCGATTTCATCTAATTTCATAGTTACTGTTTTATTAGCATCATCAACATATTGACCAGCTAACCATTCACCACAGTCTTCCATCATGCAACCATGTTCATCAACATTACAGTAAGCTGGTAAATTGTATTTTTGACCAACAAAGAAGTCGTCAGCCCCAAATCCAGGTGCTGTATGAACGCATCCAGTACCAGAATCAGCAGTGACGTGATCTCCTAAGATGACTAATGATTCTCTGTCATATAATGGATGTTGACATGTGATATATTCTAATTCAGATCCTTTATAATGATTAACAACTTTATAATCAGTAATTTCAAATTTAGCCATTAATTCATCAACTAAAGTATCTAAAACAATTAATTTTCCTTTTTCTGTTTCTACTAATGCATAATTATAAGATGCATTTAAACAGATTGCTAAGTTAGCTGGAATTGTCCAAGGTGTAGTTGTCCAAATAACGAAATTAACATCATTATCTAAAATTCCTTTACCATCTTTAACTTGGAATTTAACAAAGATAGTTGGTGATTTGATATCATGATATTCAACTTCTGCTTCAGCTAATGCTGATTCACTTGATGGTGACCAATATACTGGTTTTAATCCTTTGAAGATTAATCCATCCATTGCCATTTTAGCAAAAACTTCAATTTGTCTTGCTTCAAATTCATGTTGTAATGTTAAATATGGATGTTTATAATCTGCAAATGTTCCCATACGAATAAGTTGTGACATTTGTTTATTAACTTGTTCATGAGCATAAGCATCACATTTTTCTCTAAATTTAGCTGTAGGCATTTCTTTACGATTAACACCTAATTTTTGAATAGCATTTTCAATTGGTAAACCATGAGTATCCCATCCAGGAATATATGGTGTATAGAAACCATTCATATTTTTATAACGACAAATAACGTCTTTGATTACTTTGTTTAACATATGTCCCATGTGCATATTTCCATTAGCATATGGAGGACCATCATGGAAGACAAAGCTGTCTTTTCCTTCGTTTTGTTGGATAACTTTGTTATACATGTCGTTTTCTTGCCAACGTTCTACATACTTAGGTTCTTTTTTTGGTAAGTTTCCACGCATTTCAAAGTCAGTTTTTGGCATTAATAATGTGTCTTTGTAATTCATTTTTTCTTTCCTCTCTTTAAAAATAAAAAAACACATCATCCTAAGGACGATGTGATCGCGGTACCACCTTAATTCGTATTTTCATACGCTCTTGAAATCTTAACGCGATTAACGTCACCTTCTACTCAATTCAAAGGGCTACTCCAGAGTGATACATTATAATCTTTGTTACTGATTTACACCAACCATCAGCTCTCTTAAAACTCTAATTATAAACTGTCTCCTTCATCGTATTTATCTTCATTAATTAAATTGTAAACTTCAGATTGATCAATAGACTCAAGGATATCTTTTGACATTTTTTCTACCGAAGCTCTAAATTTAACAGCTTGCGCTTTAAAGTCGCTCATCTCACCAGATAACGAACGAACATACTCCAGCGATTCGCTCAGTATCATATTAGCATTCTTTTTCGCTTTGTCAATAAGTTCGCTTGCTTCTTTTAATGCAAGACGTGCAATTTCTTCATTTGTTTGTTCTTGGATGTTCACACGATGTTGTAATAATGATTTTTGATGCTCTAATTGTTGATAATCCTCTTGTAGTTTTTTCATTTGATCATTCAACTGCTTTATTTCATTATCTTTTCTATTGATTAACTCATCAACTTGTGACTTATTATAACCAAATAATTGCTTTTTTATCGACATCATGTTCACTCCCTACTTATAAAAATATCCTTCAACCACATAATTATCAGAACGTGTTTGCTTCTTACAATCAACAAACATCACTCTACCATGCTTTTTGAATGATATTATGTCTTTATTATTACATAAATAATTTATTTGTTCAACCGGTTTATGATTAACTTTTACATGACCAGCACGGATAAATTCAGCTGCTTTTTGTCTTGATATTTTATAAAAAGAAGAAATAATTTTATCTAAGCGAAATGATGAAACAATAAATGATTTTACTAAATAATCATTTTTAACTTCGATTTCTTCATGACACTCTACAAACTTTACTTTACTTCTTTTAATCATTGATAAATGATCTTTTAAATATTCATAAATATGTCGATCTACAGCTAAATAAAAGTCTTTATCTTTTTCTACAATATCTCCAAACAATTCTCTTTTGATTCCTAAAGACATTAAAGCACCTAAAATATCTCGATGTGTTAATTTTTCAAAATTCTTTGCATAAACAATTTTACAAACAACAATTTCAAAATCATCTTTTTCTATCTCATAAAAATAAGGAGCAATAATCATTCTTTGACTTTCACTATGAATAAAACCACCATTTTCTAAAATTTGAACTTCTTCTTGATGTCCAATAACACTTTTAACAATTGATTGATGATATGGATCTAAAAATTGAGTTAAAATAAGTCTTTGTTTATATTGTACTTGATCTAAATAATCAAGTACCTTTTTTACAAAGACTTCTTCTCCCTTAAAATGTTCTAACATAACTTAAAAAAGTATGGAAACCATACTTTTTAATCTTCTTGTTCATCTTCATCTAAATCAATTGTTCCAGCAACAGAAATATTACGAGGTGTACATAAGAAAATTTTTGGTCCAATTCTTTGAATATCACCTTCAATAGCGTAAATAACACCACTTAAAAAATCAACAACACGTTTTGCTTGATCTTTTTGTAAACGATGTAAATTAACAACTGTCGCTTTCTTTGTTTTTAAATAATTTGCAATATCTTGAGTTTCTCCAAATGAACGTGGTTCAAATAAAACTAAATGACTATCTTTATTCATATTTAATGATTTCACAGCTTCGCTTGTTTTAGAAAATTTTGCTTGTTCAAATAAACTTGTTTTAGGTTCAGTATCAATTTCTACAGCATCATAATCTTCAGCAATATCTCCTTCATCCCCATCTTCATCGAAAAACCATTTCTTTACTTTTTCACCGTAACCCATGAAGTCATCCTCCTTTTATTTCCTCAATATTATACCATACATTTATTGATTATCAAAGGTATCAACAAGGAAATATGGTTAAACCTGTTCAATATTCACCAAAATGACATCACCCTTTAAAGAAATTACACATTCAATCGGAATAACAATGACAGGTGGTTCTTTAAAAAAACAAAAAAAATGAAAAAAATTCATTTTTTCGACAATTAATGCTTGTATACACTTTTGACACCAATCTAATTCAATATCAGCAATATAGCCAATTTTTTTACCATCATAGACATTAATAACATCTTTTGATTGTAATGATACAAATCGCATACGATCACCTCTATAAAATATGCTTTAGACTAATCTTTTATGTAATTTTTCTAAAGCTTTTTTTTCAATTCGAGAAATTTGTGCTTGAGAAACAAAAAGTTCATCGGCTATTTCACATTGTGAATAGCCTTGATAATATCTTTCTTGAATCACTTGCTTTTCTCTTTGATTTAAACAATCAAATGCTTTTTTTAAATCAAGATGATCATGATAATGTTTAAGCGTTTCTTGATCAAGAGAAACAACATCTAATAAAGATAATTCATTTTGATCATCACTTCCAACAACATCTTGGAAAGAAGCAATACTTTGGGTAGATTGTATTGCTTCTATAATATTTTTTTTATCAATATTTAAATTTTGAGAAAGTTCATTTATAGTAGGTTCTCTTTGATATTGATTTAAATACTTTTCCTTTTCTTTTAAAATAGCATATGCTAGATCTTTAATAGGTCTAGAAATTTTAACTTGTGTATTATCTCTTAAATAACGTTTCATTTCACCAATAATCAAAGGAACTGCATACGTTGAAAATTGTAATTGATAATTGGTATCAAAATGGTCAATTGCTTTAATTAAACCAACAATTCCTACTTGAAATAAATCCTCATAATGATTTGATTTTTGGTAAAATCTTTTCATTAAAGATAAAACTAATTTAGTATTAGAAAGAATGATTATTTCTTTACTTTTTTGATCATGATTTTTTTGATATTTTTGAATCAATGTATATAATTCTTTTTTAGAAAGTGTTTTTTGAATAGGAATATAACTCATAAAACTTTCTTTTTCCACAATAATCACCAAAATTAGTGTGGCTTGTTTTAATAAAAATATACTATTTTACTTCATCATAATTTAATTGACTTCTTAATTTTTTAATAATTTTCTTTTCTAATCTTGAAATATAAGATTGAGAAATTCCTAATAAATCAGCAACATCCTTTTGAGTCAATTCATCATTATTAGATAAACCATATCTTAAAATCAAAATTTCTTTTTCTCTTTCATTTAAATTTTTTAAAGCTTCATAAAAAATTTTCTTTTGATCACTTTTCATCATTTCTTGTTCAACAAGATCATCATCTGTTCCTACAATATCTCCTAACAGTAATTCATTTCCATCATAATCAATATTTAAAGGTTCATCTAAAGAAATTTCATATCGTATCTTATTATTCTTTCTTAAATACATTAAAATTTCATTTTCAATACATCTCGAAGCATATGTTGCAAGTTTAATATTTTTATCAGCTTTAAAAGTATTGATTGCTTTTACTAAACCGATTGTACCAATACTAATTAAATCTTCTAATGGACAACTTGCACTATTGTCATATCTTTTTGCAACATAAACAACAAGTCTTAAATTATGTTCAATTAACAAATCTCTAGCTTTTTGATCGCCAGAAACTGCTTTTTCAATAGTTTCTTTTTCTTGTTGTCCTTTTAAAGGAGGCGGTAAAATATCATGTCTTCCTATATAATAAAGATACTGTTTTTGATTTAGAAATTTCCTAATCATTTGCAACATCAAATAATTCCTCCCATCAATTCTTTATTTAATAAACAATCGTAATCTAATTCATCCAATACACCTACATATACATTTTTTAATGTTTGTTTATTGACCAAAAGTTGATCAACTAAAATAATATCTATTCTTCTTTTTGAGATTCCACTTACCGTCATGGTATCTATTTTTTCATAAGAATCGATAACATTTTTCTTAATAAAAATAAGTGGATATCCTAAATAATATGCATGATTACCACTATCTAAAAATCCTTGACAGTGATATTTCTTTTGATTAAAAATAAGCATTATTTCATATAAGTCATCTTTTTGTTTTATTTTTCTTTTTGTATAAATAAGATAAATCGTTTCAATGATTAAAAAGATAACTGTCATGATAATAATAACTATAT